>NZ_JAHHPQ010000477.1:0-12619 GCF_024606245.1 Endozoicomonas sp. SESOKO2 | reverse complement strand
AAGGAATTAACATTCTTGCAGACCTTCCCGCATGGCCGCTGTTGTCCATCCTCCCCGACCACAGCTACGTCACAGTTTTTTTTCCCGCTGTGGACGTTTCTCTTGTGATTCCACAAGGCTACAAAATTCCTGCAGACCGCCCCACACGGCCGCTGCTGGCCATCCTCCCCGATCATGGTCACGACACAGGTTTGTTGCCTGGTGTGGGCTCTTGTTTTGTGCCCCCACAGGGCGTTACTATTCCGGCAGAGCACCCCGCACGGTCGCGGCTGGCCATCCTTTCCGATCACGGTTACATCACAGTTTTTTTGCCCACTGTGGTATCTGTTTTTGTGTGACGACAGCGATTGAAGATTCTTATAGGTCCTGCCGCATGGTCGCGGCAGGCCATCCTTTCCGATTACAGTCACATCACAGTTTTTTTGCTCAGTGTGGTATCTGTTTTTATGTGACGACAGCGATTGAGCGTGCTTATAGACCATGCCACATGGCCGCTGCTGGCCATCTTTCCCGACTATGATCACGTCACAGGTTTTTGGTCTGCTGTGGTCTCTTTGTTTGTCATCTGACAGACCTTGAGTACTCTTGCCTCCCCCCCTGCAAAGCCGCCACTGGCCATCCTCCCAGTCTTCTCCCGTCTCCCAGACGCATTGTTCGATGTTGTCTGTTGCTTGCATTGCGCCTGACTGTGAAAGATGAGGCTGGCTCTGACTCAGTTGGGATGATTCATTGTCTGTTTGTTGTGTTTCTGTATGGTTAAGCATTACGGCGATTCCGATTGCTTCGGAAAGATTCAGTAATAGTTGATCAGAATCCCAAAGTTCTTGAAGGGGGGGGAGATCAGTCCATGACTCGAAAAGCAGTTCTTTTTGGGAATCTGCAGCGTTCTCAGGATCAAAATGGCCTATGCAACGAAGGCAGCGTCCAACAGCTGAGTGGGGACATGAGCTTTGTCCGGATTCAGCTTCTGTTTGGCTTGTCGAACTTTCCCCCGAATTCAGCGACAATTCAATAGCCTCCGTGCTAACGGGTGATGTTCGGAGTATACAAACGCCACGACAGGGATAGACAAAACAATTCAGACCCAGAGTATGCAGGTGTTTTTGAGGGCCTCTGTTGCCATCACCATAGTCAGTATTTAAGTAGCTCATGGAAAAGCCTGAGCGGTGGGTAGTTGTCTCCGGGGCTGGCTGGCTGGATGACTCTGATGACAGGTTTGGTTGTTGGTTGTGTCCCGCGCCAATCATCATAGTGATGGCCGCAAAGGAGTGCCTCCCCTCTGTCAACACAGAGGTTGCCTCTTGTTCTTCAATCGGGTTAAACAGCGGTGAATCGGAACTCAAATAGCTTTTTAAAATCCAGGCGACAACGATAACCACTTCTACAGGTAGCCATGAATAAAGGGTGATGCTCATAGGAGCATCTTTGGTGGTAAGGATCAGTTCATAGGCAACCGGTAGGTGAGTGGCATAAAGCCACTGCCACGAAATCGATTCAATGATGTTCGATTTTGCTCTGTGACTGTTAATCCTTTGTCGTTTTTTATCGGGTTTTGAATCTGATCCTGCGTAGCCGTTTTTGTCGGCAATGTCTGAAAAATTATGCAGGTCATGCATCATAGAAATGCTCTGGTTTGAAAAACCTGTTTTCTGCCCAAGTTCAACAACAAAACGTTTTGTCAACGCTTCGGTCTGGCAGACAATAGAGAACGACAGTAGCCCAAGCGATAACGCAAAGAGTGAATATTTAATAATTCTATCCCTGCCTTCCGGTCTAGAAAGAAAGGATAGATCAAGAAAATGAAAAGGCAGTTGTCAAATCAGGGACCGGGGTCATCGCTCTGGTTCAAATCAGCAGGCTTGCGTTTCCGGTGTTTTCTCTTGTGCTCCGACACAGATTCAGCATTATTGCAAATCCTGCCGCATGGCCGTTGCTGACCATCTTCCCCAATCACGATCTCATCACAGGCTTGTTGCACGGTGTGCTCTACTCTTTTGTGACTCGAGAGAGCGCGAGCACTTATGCAGGCCTTCCCGCACGGTCGCGACTGACCATCCTCAGCGACCACAGTCATTTCACAGGTTTGTGGCTCGCTATGGTGTCTTCTTTTATGATCTGTCAGGCTTCCGGCATTTTTGCATAACTTCCCGCAGGGTCGCAGCTGGCCATCCTCCCCGACCATGGTCACTTCACAAGTTTTTTGCCCGGAATGGGCTTTGCTTTTGTGAACCGACAGAGCTAAGGCATTCTTGGAAAGTTTCCCGCACGGCCACGGCTGGCCATCCTCCCCGACTACGGTCACGTCACAGACTTTTTTCCCGGTGTGGCATCTTCTCTTGTGATTCAACAGGGCGCGGGCGTTCCTGCAGAAGGTTCCGCATGGCCGCTGCTGGCCATTTTCTCCAACCACCATCGCGTTACAGGTTTTCTGCCCGGAGTGGTATCCGCTTTTGTGCTGTGACAAAGCCTGAGCACTCTGACAGACCCACCCACATGGCCGCTTCCGGCCACCCTCTCCGACCAGGGTGACACCACAAACTCGTTGTCCGCTATGGGTTCTTCTTCTGTGACTTACCAGAGCAATAGTATTCTTGCAGACCTTCCCGCATGGCAGCAGCTGGCCATTCTCTGCGACTACTTTTACTTCACAGGTTTGTTGCCCGCTGTGTGCGATTCTCTTGTGATTCAACAAGGCTTGAACATTCTTGCAGACAGTCCCGCATGGCTGCTGTTGACTATCCTCCCTGACTATGGTCACGCCACAGGTTTGCTGCCCGCTGTGGATTTTGCCTTTGTGATCTGACAGGGCTTTAATACTTCTGCAGACTTTCCCACATGATTGCTGCTGACCATCCTTCCCAACCACAGTCATGTCACAGGTTTTTTGTGCGATGTAGTCTCTTTGATTCGTCAGAGCTTGTTGGTGATGGGCGGCCCCTCCGGAAGGAAGGCAACCCGAAAATGGAGTCTCCGTTGGGTCTGTGAGATTGGGAGCCGTACAGGAAATCCCGTTTTCTTCCGGAAGACAATGATTGCTCAGACTGAGTAACCCATCGATTATAACCCAGTCATCAGCGTTGGCAGACAACTTCCCGGGCACTTGTACATCATCATTAAATCTCCCTTCAAGGGCATTGGCACAGGCGGGCTCCGCACTCATTGAGTGTGTAGCATTTCCAAAATCAAAATGGTTTATGGAGCTAAGGCAGTGTTCATTCACCGAATGAGAACGTGAGCTTTGTCTGGATGTTGCTCCTGATGGTCGCAATTGACAGACGCCATAACAGGGATGGATGAAACAATTTAAACCTAAAGTGTGTGAGTATTGTTCAGTGTCTCCGTTACCACTGCCGGAATCAGAATAAAGGAGGCTGGTGAAAGAGCTTGAGGAGTGGGTGGTGGCTGCCGAAGCTTGGTGGCCGGATGATTGTGATGTTGGATATTGTAATGAGCTACCTCCAGAACCATGCATCATAGTGGTGATCGCAAACGGGTAACCCCTCTTTGTCAGCATAGAGGTTACCTTTTGTGGTTCAATCGAAAAAAACAGCGGTGAATTGGGCTTCCAATAGCTTTTTAAAAGCCGGGCAACAACGGCAACCACTTCTACAGGTAGCCATGAATATAAGAGAGAGCCAAAAGGAGTATCTTTCGTAGTCGGGATAAATTCGTAACCAACCAACAGATGAGTAGCATAGAGCCATTGCCACGAACTCGACTCGATGATGGTCGTTTTTACTCCATAATTGCAAACACTGTGTCGTTTTTTATCAGCAAGAGAATCTGATCCTGCATAGCCGTTTGTGTCAGCAATGTCTGAAAAGGTGTGCGGGGCACGCTTTATAGAAAAGCTCTGGTTTGGAAAATCGCTCTTCTGTCCAAATTCAACCACAAAACGCCTTGTCAACGCTTTTGCCTGGCTGAAGATAGACAACAACAATATCAGCAACAGTGCCGCAAAGAGTGAGCGTTTAATAATTCTATCCTTGCATTTTAATTTACAGAGAGGAAGGATGGACCACCCCGTGAAAGGGCGGGCGTCTGATCAGGGACTGATATCATCCTCCTGGTCCAGATCAGCAGGCTTGCGTTTTCGGTGTTTTCTCTTGTGCTCCGACATAGATTTAGCATTCTTACAAATCCTCCCGCATGGCCGTTGCAGACCATCTTCCCCAATCACGGTCACATCACAGGCTTGTTTATCTGTGTGTACTCTGATTTTGTGATTCGATAGAGCATGAACATTCTTGAAGACTGTCCCACATCGGCGCTGTTGGCCATTGGCCCCGATCATGGTTACATCACAGCTTCTCTGCCCACTGTGACATTTGCTTTTGTGAGCTGACAGAGATGCAGCATTTTTGCAGACTTTTCTGCATGGCCAATGCTGGCCGTCTTCCCTGACTACTGTTACGTTGCAGGTTTTTTGCCCGCTGTGATCTCTTCTTTTGTGGTACGACAGGGAATTACTGTTCTTGCAGACCCTCCCGCATTGCTGCTGTCGGCCATCTTCCCCGACCACGATCGCGCCACAGGTCTGTTGCCCCCTGTGGAATTTGCTTTTGTGATCATTGAGGGCGCAAGTACTTCTGTAGATCATCCCGCATAAGCGTGGCTGACCATCCTCCCCGACCACAGTCACGTCACAGATTTGTCGCCAGCTGTGGCATAGACTTTTGTGATCCGACAGGGCTTTAGTATGTCTGAACATCGCGCCGCATGAACGCTTCTGGCCATTTTCCCCGATTACTTTTACGTGACAGGTTTTTTGTCCTCGGTAGTCTGTGAATTGTGGTGTACCTGACTGTGAAAGTTGAGGCTGGGTCTGACACAATTGAGATAAGTCAGTGACTGTTTGTTCTGTCTCTCTAAGGTTAAGTGTCATGGGACTTCCGAATTTTTCGCAAAGACTCTGTGGTGGTTGGTCAAAGTCGCATCGAAGTGGTATACGAGAGAAATCAACCCATCTTTCGAAAAGCGGTTTATGTCGAGAGTGTTTAGCGTTTTCCGGATCAAGATCCCCCATGCAAAGCAAGCAGTATCCAAAAGCCAAATGGGGGCATGGGCTTTGTCCGGAGGTTGCTTCTGTTTGGTTTGTGAAACTTTCTTTTAAATTCAGCGACCAACCATCAACCCCACTGCTATCGGATGATTGTCGCCATTGACAAACGCCACAACAATGATCAACAAAACAATTTAAACCCAAAGTATGCAGCTGTTTTTTTGGGCATCTGTTACCGTCGCCACATTCAGTATTCAGGTGGCTGCTGCGAGAGCCTGCAGGGTGGATGTTGGCTTTTAAGGCATGTTGGCTGCATGCTTTTGATGGCTGCCCCTGCTGTGGGGTTTGTTCAGAGCCAACCATCATAGTGGTGATCGCAAACGAGTTATCCTGACTCTTGGTTTGTTGTTCAATGGCGCTAAACAGCGGTGTACAGAGGTTCCAATAGCTTGTTGAAAGCCAGACAACAGCGACAACCACCTCTAAAGACAGCCATGAGTATGGGTTGACACATATAGGGGCATTTTTGGTCGTCGGGATCAATTCGTAAGCAACCAGAAGATCAGTGACGTAAAGCCATTGCCATGATATCGATTCAATAAGGGCCGTTTTTACCCTATAACCTCCGGGCCAGAGTGGTTTTTCGTCAGGTGGCGAATCCAATACCGCATAGTCCCTTGTGTCGGCAATGTCTGAACATAGATGCTGGTCACGCTTTATAAAACAGCTCTGGTTTAAAAAACCTGCCTTCTGTCCGAACTCGACAATAAAAAGCCTTGTCAACGCTTCAGCCTGACAGGCAAAAGACGACAATATCAACAACAGCGGCAGTGCCACAAAGAGTGAGTGTTTAATAATTCTATTCTTGCTTTCTGGTATACAGACAGGAAGGATAGATCAAAGAAATGAAAGGGCGGGTGTCAAATCAAGGTTTGGGGACATCGTACTGATTCGCACCAACAGTTTTGCGTTTTCGATGTCTTCTCTTGTGGTCTGCCAGGGATTTAGCATTCTTACAGACCAGCCCGCATGGCTGCAGCTGCCCATCCACCCCAACCACGGTCACGTCACAGGTTTTTTGCCCCGTGTGCTCTCTCCTTTTGTGATTTGACAGGGCATAAATATTCTTGCAAACTCTCCCGCACTGCCGCGGCTGGCCATTCTCCCCGACCACTGTTACCCCACAGATTTTTTGCCGACCGTGAGCCCTGCTTTTGTGATCCGACAGGGCGTTAGCATTACCGAAAACCTTTCCGCATGGCCGCCGCTGGCCAGCCTCTTCGAACACGGTCACGTCACAGGTTTTTTGCCCGGTGTGGTTTCTCCTTTTGTGCGAAGACAGGTAACTGGCACCCTTGAAAACCTTCCCGCATGGCCGCTGTCTGCCATCCTTGCCGATCACGGTCACGACACAGACTTCATGCTTAGTGTCGTATTTTTTTTTGTCATTTGACAGGGCTTTTTGACAATGGGTAGCACCTTCGGAAGGGAGACAATTCAAAGCTGAGTTCCTCATTGGGCGTGTGGAATGGGTAAGCGTGATGGAAATCCCGTTTCCTTCTGGAAAACTATGACCAGCTAAACTGAGTAACCCATCGATTATAATCTGGTCATCAGCCGTGACAGACAAATCCGCGGGTATTTGCACATTATCATTGGGTGCCCGGTCAGAGGCAGAGGTACAGATGAGCCCGGTACTCGTTGATTGTGTAGCGTTTGCAGGATCAAAATAGTTTATACAACTAAAGCCGTGTTCATTCGTCGTGTCTGGGTATGAACTTTTTAGGGATCCTGATAACCGGAATTGACAAACGCCATAACACGGATGGACGAAACAATTTAAACCTAAACTGTGCAAGTATTGATGAGGGTCTCTGTTACCACCGCCATACTCAGAATACAGGAGGTGAGCGAGAGAGCCTTTAGGGTGGCTGGTAGCTGCCAAGACTTGCTGGCTGGGTAATTCTAATGGCGAGTATTGAGATGGGTTGTCACCAGAGCCATAAGTCATAATGGAAGTCGCAAACGCATACTCTCCCTTCAGCAAAGATATTGCCTTCTGTTGCTCAATCGGCTTAAACAGCACTGAATCGGGGTTCCAATAGCTTTTTAAAAGCCAACTGACAGTGATAACCACTTCAAAAGGTAACCACGAATCTGGTTTGGCGCCCAGATGAGCGTTTTTGGTGGTCAGAATCATTTCGTGATCCATCCACAGATGAGTGGCGTAAAGCGGTTGCCTCGAAATCGATTCAATAGTGATGGTTCTTATTCCGTAAATAACAGGTTTGTGTCGCTTTCTATCAGATGATAAGTCAAGTCTTACACAGCCGTTTTTGTCAGCAGTGACTGACGGGCTTTGCGACAATGTATGCCGACCACGCTTTATAGAAAAACTCTGGTTTGGAAAGACTGCATCCTGTCCAGGCCCAACAATAAAACTTCTTGTCAACGCTCCGGCCTGACAGGCGACAGACAACAACAGTAGCAACTGCAGTACTGCGAAGAGTGAGTGTTTAATAATTCTATCCTTGTATCCTGGTTTACAGATAGGAAGGATAGATCAAGAAAATAACTGTGTTTTTACGCCAAAAATCTTCTGTTAAAAACTCTCTGTTAAAAACCAAAGGCGACAACGGGAATAAACTCATCCTTTCTGATCCACATCAGCAGGCTTACGTTTTCGATGCATTCTTTTGTGGTCCAGCAGGGCTCTGGCATTATTGCAGACTTTTCCGCATCGGTACTGTCGGCCATCCTCCCCGACTATGGTCACATTACAGTTTTTTTGCCTGCTATGATCTTTGCTTTTGTGATAAGACAGGCGTTGGGCATTCTTGCATACTTTCCCGCATGGCCGCGGCTGACCATTCTCATCAACTACAGTCGCGACACAAGTTTGCTGCCCACTATGGACTTTGCTTTTGTGATCCGATAGTGCTTGAGCACTCCTACAGATTTTCCCACATGGCCATTGCTGGCCATCCTCCCCAACCACTTCCACTTCACAGGTTTTTTGCCCGGTGTGGTATCTTCTTTTGTGATCCATCAGGCTTTTGGAACTCTTGCAGATCTCCCCGCATGCTCTCTGTTGGCTATCCTCCCCGACCACTGCCACATCACAGGTTTGTTGCCCGGTGTGATATCTTTTTTTATGAGATAACAGGCATTGTGCATTCTTGCAGACAGTCCCGCACGGCCGCTGCTGACCATTTTCCCCGACCACAGTCACGCCACAGGTTTGACGCCCGCTGTGGAATCGGCTTCTGTGATCTGTCAGAGCTTTAATACTTTTGTAGACCTTGCCACATGTTCGCTGCTGACCATCCTCCCCGACAGTGATTGTATAACAGGTTTTTTTCCCACTATGATGTCTCCTTTTGTGATCTAACAGGGCTTGAGCATTACTGCAGACCTTTCCGCATGGGCGCTGCTGACCACTCTCCCCAATCACGGTCGCGTCACAGTTTCTTTGCCCGGTATGAATTCTACTTTTGTGAGACGACAGAGATTGAGCGCTCTTGCAGACTGTGCCACATGGCCTCGGCTGGCCATCCTTCCCGATCACGGTAACAATACAAATTTTTTGTTCAATGCCGTATTTTTTTTTGTGATCTGACAGGGCTTGTTGCAAATGGGTAACCGCTCCTGACGAAAAACAACCCGAAGATGAAATCCCGTTACCTTCTGCAAGACTGTAGCCGCCCAGACTGAGTAACCCAACGATTATAATCTGGTCATCAGCATTGACAGACAAATTCCCGGGCATTGGTACATCATCATTGAGCGGCTCGTGAGGGTCGTCGATATAGGTCAGCGCTGCGCTCATTGAGTGCGTAGTGATTCCAGAATCAAAATAGTCTATGCAACTGAGGCTGTGTTCTTTCACCGAGAGAGGATACAAATTATGTAAGGGTGTTGCTCCTGATGGCCGGAATTGACAAACGCCATGGCAGGGGTGAACGAAACAATTTAAACCTAAAGTGTGTGAGTGTTGCTGAGGACTTCCTTTACCATGGCCAGAGTCAAAACACGGAAGATGAGCAGAAGAGCCTACAGTGTGACTGGTGGCTGTCAGGGCTTGCTGGCCGGATGATTCTGATGACGGATATTGCGGTGGGTTATCTCCGGAGCCAGTTATCATAATGGTGATCGCAAGTGGACGCCCCCCCCGTAGCGTAGAAGTTGGCTTCAGTTGTTCAATCAGGTTGAACAGCGGTGAATCCGGGTTCCAATGGCTTTTTAAAAGCCAGGCGACAGCAAAAACTGCTTCTGAAGGTAACCATAAACAAGGGGTGAGGCATACAGGGGCATCTTTGTTGGTCAGGATCAGTTCGTAAGCAACCAGAAGATGAATGGCATAAAGCCATTGCCATGAAATCGACTCAATGATTGTCGTTTTTACTCCGTAACCTCGGGGCCTTTGGCGTTTGTCATCATTCCGCGAAGTTGATCCTGCGTAGTCTGTAGTGCCAGTATTGTCTGACGACTTGCCCGCTAATGTAGGTCGGCCTGATTTTATAGAAACATTCTTTTCTGGATAAGCTGCACCCTGTTGAAGCTCGAAAATAAAATGTCTTATCAATGCTTCGGCCTGACAGGTGCCAGGAAACAACTGTAGTAACAGCAGTGCCGCAAAGAGTGAGTGTTTAATAATTCTATCCCTGCATTCTGGTTGACAGAGAAGAAGGATAGATCAAGAAAACCTCGTTAAAGGGCAGGTGTCTGATCAAGGACTGAGGAAGTCGTTCCGGTTAGAATCAACGGGCTTGGGTTTTCGATGCATTCTTTTGTGATTCAAAAGGACTTGAGTATTCTTACAGACTCTCCCGCATGGCTGTGGCTGGCCATCCAAACCAACTACGGTCATGTCACAGGTTTGCTGCCCGGTGTGGTCTCTGATTTTGTGAACTGACAGGGTTATATTATTTTTGCAGACCTTTCCGCATGGCCGCAGCTGGCCATCCTCAGTGAACACTGTTATTTTACAGCTTTTTGGCCCACTATGGCTTCTTCTTTTGTGATCACTCAGGGCTCGGGCACTCCTGTAGGCCTTACCGCATAACCGCGACTGGCCATCCTCCCCGACTTCAGTTACGTCACAGTTTTGTTGTCCGCAGTGGTAGCTGCTTTTGTGATATGACAGGCGGTGAACATTCTTGAAAGCCTTCCCGCAGGGCCTCAGCCGGCCATCCCTCCCGACTACGGTTATGTCACAGGTTCGTTGCCCGCTGTGGTATCTGTTTTTGTGAGCTGTCAGGCGATTAGCATTCATGTAGACTCTTCCGCAGGGCTGCTGCTGGCCGTACTCCCGAACACGGTCACGTCACAATTTACTTGTTCTCTGTCGTATTTTTTTTGCGATCTGATAGAGTTTGTTGGCATTGCGTAGCCCCTCCCGAAGGGAGGCAACTCGAAGATAAGGATCCCATTGAGCCTGTGAAATCGGCAATCGTACGGAAAATCCCGTTTTCTTCTGGCAGACTATGACCACGCAGACTGAGCATCCCATCGACCAGATGATCAGGGCTAAAAGGAAAATTCCCGGGCATTTGCACATCATCATAGAGCGGACTGTCGGAGTCAGTGCTACAGGCGAGCCCTACAGTCATTGATTGTGTGGCGTTTTTAGGATCAAAATCGTCTATGCAACTAAGGCAGTGATCAGTTTTCGTGTGAGGGCAGGAATTTTGTGGGGGTGTTGCTCCTGATGGCAGGAATTGACAAACGCCATAACAGGGAAAAACGAAACAATTTAAACCCAAAGTATGCAGAAGTTTTTGAGGGCCTCCGTTGCCGCCGCCACAGTCAAAATGAAGAAGGCCAGGAAAATAGCCTATAGGTGGGCGGGTGGTTTCAGTGGCTTGCTGGCTGGATGATTCTGATGGCGGGCATTGTGATGGGTTATCTCCAGAGCCAGGCATCATAGTGGTAATCGGAAACGTATTACCCCGCAGTCTCAATATAAATTTAGTCTCTTGCTGTTCAATCGGATTAAACAGTGATGAATCGGGGCTCCAATAGTTTTTTAAAAACCAACCGACAACAACAGCCACTTCTAAAGGTACCCATAAATGAGAGGGCGAGCTTAGAAGAGAGTCTTTGCTGTTCAGAGCCAGTTCGTAACCAACCAGCAGGTGGAGGGCGTAGAGCCATTGCCACAAAAGCGACTCAATCAGGGACGTTTTCATCCCGTAACTGTATGGTCTGTATCGCTTTTTATCCGATGGCGAAGTTGATCCTATGTAGCAGTTGTTGTCGTTAATCTCTGACGGGTTGCCCGTCAATGAATGCCAGTCACCTTTTACAAAAAAGACCTGTTTTGGAGAACCTTCATCCTTTTGAAGCTCGATAATAAAATGTCTTGACAGCGCTTTGGCCTGGCTGACGAGAAACAACGACAGTAGCAACAGCAGTGTCTCAAAGAGTATGTGTTTATTAATTCTATCCTTGTTTTCTGTTTGACAGTGAGGAAGGATAGATCAAGAAAAGCACGTGAAGTAGTCGGCGTCAGATCAAGGACTGAAGTGATCGCCCTGTTCCAAATCGACAGGCTTACGTTTTCGATGTCTTCTTTTGTGGTCCGTTAGGGCCTGAGCGTTCTTACAGCCCTTGCCGCATGGCTGCAGCTGGCCATCCTTCCCGACCACTGTCTCCTGACAGGTTTGTGGACCGGAATGATATCTTCTTTTGTGAACCGACAAGGCCACAACACTATCGCAGGTCATCTCGCATGGCCGCGTCTGACCATCCTGCCCGACTACGGGCACGTGACAAATTTGTTGTCCACTGTGGTATCTGGCTTTGTGATCCAACAGGTATAGAGAATTCTTGCAGACAAAGCCGCATGGTAGCCGCTGGCCATCATCCCCGACCACTGTTGTGTCGCAGATTTTCTGCCCACTGTGGATTTTTCTTTTGTGATACGTCAGGTTGCGAGCATTTCTGCAGGCGGCTCCACATGGCCGCTTTTGTCCGCCCTTCCCGACTACCATCACGTTACAGGTTTTGTGCCCGCTGTGGTATCCACTTTTGTGATCCCACAGGGCTTTGAGATTCTTACAGACCTTTCCGCATCGTCGCAGCTGGCCATCTTCACCGAACTCCATCAGATCACAGGTTTTTTGATCAGTGTGGTATTTACATTTGTGTGCCAACAGGGCTTCAACATTCTTGCAAACCATCCCACATGGCTGTTGCTGACAATCCTCTCCAAACACCATCACTTCACAGGTTTTTTGCTCACGGTGAACTCTTTTTTTATGATGTTTGAGGGTATTAGCATTCCTGCATACCGTCCCGCATGGCCGCTGTTGTCCATCCTCCCCATCCACTTCCACGTCACAGGTTCGCTCTCCGCTGTGGAATTTGCTTTTGTGATCAGTCAAGGCGCAGGCATTTCTGCAAGCCTTCCCGCATGGCTGCTGTTGACCATCCATCCCAACCACGGGTACGTCACAGGTTTGGGGCCCGCTGTGGCTTCTGCGTTTATGATCTCTCAGGGCTCTCATATTTTTGCAGACCTTCCCGCATGGTTGCTGCTGACCATCCTCCCCGACCATGGGTAAGTCACAGGTTTTTGGCCCGCTGTGGTATCTGTTTTTGTGATACGAAAGG
>NZ_JAHHPQ010000476.1:0-1085 GCF_024606245.1 Endozoicomonas sp. SESOKO2 | reverse complement strand
ATTGATGAGCTGAATCGATTAAGATCCATTGCCACCTTTGATGACGTTAAAACCTATATTCTGGATGGTCGCCATCAACAAGGATTCCGGCCACCTGATCAGCAGCAGTTAGCTGCAGTGCATCAGGAAAAGGAAGTCTGTCAATTGCTGCATGAGGCCAATTTTATCTTGCATGGCCCGAGTGGTTTGATAGCACCGCTGGCAAACAGCAAAGGTGAATTTGCCAGCAAAACTGTGGGTGTTAGTGAATATGAAACCAAAAGCGGAGATTATAGTGAAACAGGCCGTCATGGAATAAAAGAGATTGATATGGGCTTTAGCTGTCAGCGTTTATACCTGATGGAAAATACATACCCTGACACTGTATTCAAGGACGATTTACTGCGTAAGTATTGCGCTAACCCACTGAGCAAAAGCAGTGATGGGAATGACCAGAGCGTATTTTATTTTGTCTATGGTCATGATGAATATTTTCTTGCTCAGGCGCTGAGAGTTCTGGTGCTGATGGAAGGAGACAACGACAGAGATGTGGTGTTAGTCAGCTCTCGGCAGCTTAATCCGGGCTACTTCAGCAAGCATTTCCCCGAACAGCAGCCGGACTTTTTTCCCTATAAGTCTGTTAATTTATTTAAAATCAACAGTGATGATAAAAAAGATGTGATCATGACTTTCCAAAATCCCATTGGTCAGAAGGAAAAAAATGTAAACATTATTATCCCTGATCGAATAGTAGATAGTGACTTTGATCTTTTACAACAAGGTTCTGTAATCAATTGGAGTTCCGGTGATATCAGCATCTCCGATGTTCTTGCCAAAGGAAAAATCCCAATCATTGAGCAATATAAAAAATGGTATCTATTTAAGGAAGTGGTGATAACAATGAAAAAATTTTGTGCAATTCCGGGAAATGAGCAATATGGTCTTTTGATAGCCCCTTGGAAAACGGCTAGTGCGAACTTACCTGATAACACCGTGGGTTCTCTCAAGAACAACCCAGATAAGAGAGTCTCATTGCAACAACTGCTTGGTGCGCAATGGCAAGCGTTCGAACGTGACTTCACGGATTGGTTAAAAAAGAACAATCA
>NZ_JAHHPQ010000475.1:0-4452 GCF_024606245.1 Endozoicomonas sp. SESOKO2 | reverse complement strand
GGCACTACCGGCTTTATCTGATGGCGGCCGGGATATCGCTGGAGGCACTGCCAGAATCATCGGCTCTTGTCACGGCTCTTACCATGAGTAACGGTGAGCTTGATTCCGGACTTTGCCAATGGTTCAACCAAACGGTATCCGACGTTGATCGTCCGTGGTTGATACGACGGAGTTATCTCAACAGTATTGATGAAAAACGCCACGAAATTCGTATTAAGGCCGAGCTGAATGGAGAGGAAGCCAGAGCCGAAATTATCAAAAGCGTGGCCCGGATCAGATGGCTGGCATCCGGTCTTTCCCTGAAGCCGGATCAGTCGGAGGATATTCTCACTCAGGCACTTTACCGACACTGGCAGCAACGCTGGTTTGATCGTAAGTTTGGCGAGACGGGCACGGACGCCAACAGCGTATTTTGCCTGACGGAAGAACAGGCACTGACACTGAAATTATCCGTTTCTCAGCCTCATCTTCGGGAGGCTGAGAAACGGATAGAGGCGTGGAACTCCAATGCAGTTCGATTGTGGCCCGGGTTTTGGCATCAGATAAGTGACCTGTCGAACCACTGGGTTGACGATTCTGAAAAATACAAACCGGAAGTCGAAGAGAAACACGCTCCGGCACTGGACAGAAGAACGAAATATGAGGGTCTGGAGCTCCCAACAGTTTGCGATTATAAAATTTTTAATACGCAGAAATATCCTTCCCACATGTATCGCTGCCAGGTAATAGATACTTATGTGACTGCTAAGGGTGATGTCAAACTGATCGAGATTAGTGATCAACACATTCAAGGGTTCGAAACCCTCATGCCAGCCCGGTTACCGGGGCGTGATCAGGAAGTGACATTAGCCAGCGATCAAACCCTGGCAACCTTTGAGGTGTCACCGAAAAATGGTCAATATGCCTTGCCCAGCCTGACGCCTAACGACTATATCGTAGCCCTGCGTATAGAACCCGACCTGGCATTTACTCTGGTCAGGAACCGATATACCGGGCTTCACAGACTGTCTATTCCTGAAGCCAAAGCTAACCAGAGTTTTCAGGTGGCTTATATCCTGGAACCCAGAGGATCAGGCGAAAAAACACCTGCTAAAAAAGCCCTGCCAGAACGATCATTACATTTTGACACCCACTGTTCAGAAGGTATGAAAACAGTACTGAACAAACTGTTCAGGAACACTGACCAGGACCAGGGGATTTTGTGGAAAATAAAAAGCGCTAAAGACACGAAGCAAAGAATTGAAGCGATCACGGAATATTGCCAGAATTTTTCCGGTGAGGCTCAACCAGAACGCTGGATGAATTTCTTTCAATTCCTCGTAACCAGACGGCAAGGTAGCTGTCGTCATCGAGTGCCTGTTTTTATTGCTTTTTGCCGTTATTACGGGATTCCATCCCGGCAAGTTGATAGCCTTATTCACAGTTTTGCCGAGTATTCCGGGGATGGAGGCCGAACCTGGGAGTCAGTGGATTTGGGTGGGGCGCCCCTGGAGCCGACTGAAATCACATCTGACTTCCAGACCACCAGGAAGGTCTGTGCTTCCGGCACTGAGTCAAGGAATATCAAGGATCTCCTGAAAGATGTCCTGAAAGGTGCTGATTTAACACAACAGCAAATTCTGGCTGAAGCCATTGGCATGAGTCTTGAGGAACTGAAGAAAGTTCTGGAGACACACAATGCACTACCGGGCACAAATCCAAGTACTTCCAACATGATAAAGAACCTTTGGAAGGAAAAAGATTTAACCGGTTTTTCCGTGGGTGTCTCAATGTTGGTTTCCATGGGTCTCTCAATGTTGCTGGAAACAGAAGCACCGGGCAATGACGATCAGGAATTGGCCGACGATGAGACTGACGGTGATGAACATATCTATAAGCTGATGTCAGAGGCAGTGAGAGAAATATTGAGCAAAAATGATGAAGATCAGGTCAGTGAACAACTCAAGTCACTCCATTCAAAAATCATTGATCAGACCGGAGCAAGCCCTCATGAGTGGCTTCGCTCAATAGTAGATATACTGAAACACAGCGACCTGACCAAACCTTCGGTGATTTACTTTGCCCGTGAAGCCCTGGAATCGGGTTGGCTTGATGCAGTGACAACCCTTGAGGGCCATAGCCTGGACGCCCACTGGCATCATCAGCTATTGGTGCGCCTGGAAGGCATCGATGAACTAAAGGTTGAAGCCGCTCATTGCCTCAAAAAATGGTATAAGGAATTATTGTCCAGGGGAAAAAATAGCCAGATATGGCAGTCGGCTTATCAATACTTCCAAAAAGAAGAAGGTGGCCCCTTGTTCATCACTCATGATCATGAGGGGTTTTCGAAATTCCTTGAAAATAAAATTGCCAACCCATCGTTACAGACCACCTGGACCGACGAACCCAAGGGCGTTCCGAATATAGAACGAATGTTGGTGTACCATCCCGCATTTTCGCAGTTAACCTCAAGCAAGGCGCACCACCGTCCGGTGATTGTTCTGGGGCAGCCTGACTGGTACAGGACCATGATTAATCAAAAGGTCGAAGCCCTGTTAGCTGAGAACAGCCCGAACCTGAAGCAACTGTTGGAAAAAATCAATCAAGATGAAGCAGTGAAAGAACAACGCCCCAATGCTCTGCAAGCATTCGACAGTCAATGTGATCTTGCGCAAAAACCTGATATCGAAGGCAAGTACAAACCCATTTTAGAGTCCCTTGAACTGCCACTGAAGAACCCAACCCTTGTTGATGATTTAAAATACAAAGCCGTGCAATCGATTCACCAGGCCTTCACTCATTACCTGTATAGAGTGACGCACTCAAAAGGCGGATGTTTAACCTATTGTTGGGTCAAAGCTGCCATCGGGGACTCCACGGAGACAGACTACTATGGCGCTTATGATCCGTCTTCACCAGAAGAGCTGTTTCTCATGATGTGTAACATTAATAGCTCTCTATCGTTTCAGAACTCTGTTAAAGATGCCAACTTACAGCAGGCACTCAACGTCAATAACGCTCTGGTGCTCAGGTCCGACGAGCTGACGACCATTGCAGAAGAGTTTGTGAGCAGCGTGAATTTGAATTCGATCTGTGACTCATTGGTACAAGCCCGGACAGTATTTTTTGCAAATGACCATTGTCCATGAATCTTCCATGAGACCATCGCATTTGCGATGGTTGCGGACAGCTATCCAAATGAAACTTTCATCCTATTTGTAGGTCATATAACTAAACACTTTCAATACAGTCCTTCGGATTGCAGTACGGAGATTGACTATGGATGGTCAGATTGGCAGAACAACAAACAAACGCATTCTTGGCAGTGAGCTGCCTCATGGTGGCGTGCCACCCAAGGCGGCAAAGCTGGAGTTATCGTCAGAAAAGAAGGTGAAAATCTGCGCTGAGTTAACCTCGAAACTCACTCTGTCATCACCTCCGATTGTGTCGCCTGACACAGAGAGAGCCGTATCCTCAACAGATTCCCCGCTCTCCGGGGTCTCTCATTCCTTCGACTTTCGTTTTGTCGCCAGTGATGATGAGGTTCGACAGCTTTTAGTGGCCGAGGCCAGCGACGAAAATCGTGATGTCACACTTATCTCCGATCCCGATGACCTCTCGCAGGATAATCTGGTGAGCCGGTTGAGTATTTCCGGCGATGGTCGCCACGTTCTCCGTTCAGGCAAGCTGTTTGAAGGTCCAAAGCCACTCACTCTGGTGATGGATATCCGCAAGCTCACCAGCGGGGAACTGCCGAAATTTAACGATCTACTGGACCCGGATAACCCCTGCCTATACGACAAAGTCAGCAAGAAGAAACGCCCTCTGGGAGAACACGTTGCCCTGCTGGTTCTGGCAAACCCTGAACAGTTGGCATCGGTTGGCCAGCGTGACGACGCTCCGGGAGCCGCCGCTCCGGGAGCCGCCGCTCCGGGCGCTGATTTTTGGCGGCGAATTAATCGACCGGGAAATACCTGGCAGTTTGACCCACAGACCGGAAACGACCAGGCGATGGAGATCAACGAAGCTCCCCCGGTATTGGCTGAATTCCCCAGCGCCAAAAGTGCTATGGATGACGGCCATACCGTCCTGATTGACTGTCACTTGCACAGCAACTGGCGACAATTGCTGTTGGGTGGCCCCGGAGTGGATGAACAGGGGCGAATCCAGCATATTCCCGGCAGACTTGAGTCATTGAGGGCAGGACAAAGGGTGATTCTGAAAGGAGCCGACTGGCAGGATCTGGCCTTTGAGCAGGCGATCCGGCAGATGCTGGCGCAAAAGTGCTATGAGAGCAACGGGGAAATCTGTCAGTTACCTGACGATATTCAGTTTTATCAAATGCCGGTAGGGAAGGACGAGCTTCAGGCACTGTTCCAAAGCCTGTCACGCTCTCTTGAAAAAGAGCAAGCACCACAAAACCCGATCATCATTAACCAGAGTAATATCAGGGAATGGCTGAGCCCGATTGCC
>NZ_JAHHPQ010000474.1:0-1178 GCF_024606245.1 Endozoicomonas sp. SESOKO2 | reverse complement strand
TCACTCATAAAGCAACGAGAAACCACTCATTTTCCTGCTCAGCTGCTTTTCACCTGCAGTAAACTGATGTCTGAATGTGAAACATTCAAGTTAGTGCCAAAAGCAAAAATTACCCATTTAGACCGAATCGGCATAGCCGACTTCACCGCCGATAGCCTCCATGTGGTGACCGCCGGCTTCGATAAAACAGCAAAAATCACTGGCCAGAAGACCGATGGATCATGGGAATTAAAAGCCACCATTCGCCATGACAGTCTTCTCTTTTCAGCCGTCTTCAATATCGATGGCCGTCAATTGGTGACCTCCGGTACCGATTTCATGGTGCAAATCTGTGGTCAGGAGGACGATGGATCATGGAAAGTAAAAGCCATTATTCACCAAGAAATGGAGGGCACCTTAGCCACCTTCAGTGCTGATGGCCACCAACTATTGACCGCCAATGATAGGACATTGAAAATCTATGGTCGGGAGACCGATGGATCATGGGAAGCAAAATACACTATTAACCATCATTGTCTGATCATGTCGTTCAGAATTAACCCCGATAGCAGTCATTTGTTTATCAAAAATAACGATAAGACTATGACAATCTATGGTCAGGAACACGATGGCACATGGGAAGTAAAAACCACTATTACCCATAACCATTTTGTTGACTCAGCCACCTTCAGCGCCGATAGCCGCTCTTTGGTCACCGCCAGTAGAGATAAGACCGCGAAAATCTATGGCCTGCAGGCCGATGGATCATGGGGAGAAATGACCGTCATTACCCACGATGGTGCTGTCAGATCAGCCTCCTTCAGTCCCGATGACCGCCTTGTGGTGACCGCCAGTCTGGACAAAACGGTGAGAATCCACGAACGGCAAACCAATGAATCATGGGAAACAAAATACACCTTTTACCAAAATGCTCCGGCCAGGTCGGCCAGGTTCAGCGCCGATGGCCGCCACATAGTGACCACCAGTGACGATAACACGGCAAAAATCTACAGCCTGCAAGCGGATCGATCATGGGAAGAGGCAGGCAGCATTATCCATAAGGGCAGAGTCCTCTCAGCCAACTTCAGTCCCGATAGCTGCCTCGTGGTGGCCGCCGGTGAAGACAAAACGGCGAAAATTTATAGCCTTAGGCCCGATGGGTCGTGGATAAAAAAAGCCATCATTTATCACGGGCCGGT
>NZ_JAHHPQ010000473.1:0-1065 GCF_024606245.1 Endozoicomonas sp. SESOKO2 | reverse complement strand
TACCCATTCAGGTGCAATCTTTAGAACCCACTTCAGCGCTGATAGCCTCCATGTGATGACCGCCAGCTTTGATGAAACAGCGATAATCACAGGCCAGAAGACCGATGGATCATGGGAAACAAAAGCCACCATTTGGCATGCAGGTAGTGTCGCATCAGCCATCTTCAGTACCGATGGCCGTCAAATGATGACCGCCGGTATCGACAATGTAGCAGAAATCTATGGTCATGAGGACGATGGATCATGGAAAGTAAAAGCTACTATTTACCATGAATGGATCAACAGCTCAGCCTCCTTCAGCGCTGATGGCCACCAACTATTGAGCGCTATTTTCAGGACATTGAAAATCTATGGTCGGGAGACCGATGGATCATGGGAGGCAAAATATACTGTTTACCATCATTCTCGGATCCTATCGGCCAACTTCAGTGCCGATGGCAGTCATCTGGTGGTCGCGCGTCTTGATAGAACTGTGACAATCTATGGTCAGGAGCGCGATGGCTCATGGAAAGTGAAAACCACTATTACCCATAATGATTTTGTCGTATCAGCCACCTTCAGCGACGATGGCCGCCATCTATTAACCGCCAGTCACGATAAAACAGCGAAAATCTATGCCCTGCACGATGGATTATGGGAAGAAATGACCATCATTACCCATAAACATCGGGTCAGATCAGCCTTGTTCAGTCCTGATGACCGCCTTGTGGTGACCACCAGTGAGGACAAAACAGTGAAAATCCACAAACGGCAGACCAATGGATCATGGGAAACAAATTACACCTTTTGCCATAATGCTCCGGTCAGGTCGGCCAGGTTCAGCGCGGATGGCCACCATATATTGACCACCAGTGACGATAACACGGCAAAAATCTACAGCCTGCAAGTGGATCGATCATGGGAAGAGGCGGGCAGCATTACTCATAATGGCAGAGTACTCTCAGCCAACTTCAGTCCCGATAGCTGCCTCGTGGTGACCGCCGGTGAAGACAAAACGGCGAAAATTTATGGCCTTAGGCCCGATGGGTCGTGGATAAAAAAAGCCATCATTTATCACGGGCCGGT
>NZ_JAHHPQ010000472.1:0-1057 GCF_024606245.1 Endozoicomonas sp. SESOKO2 | reverse complement strand
GGGGCCAGCGCATTTACTATCTTATGTTCAGCCAGCATTCCGGCAACCTGTATTGGCTGAGCACCGGCGTCCATCGCCCCGGGGGCATCCAGCAGCTGAGCTCCGGCTTCCAGGTGATCCGCCCGGCGGGCGAGCAGCGGACGGTAGCACAGATGGCCAAACACCCGGTCTTTTCCCGTGTGCAGGCGCACTCCGGCAGTCTCCTGGCCGATACCCACAGTGGCTTCCAGCTGTGGATACCGGACGAGGCCTGGGACAACACCCGGGTGGTCAGCGAAAACCTGCCAGTGGAAACAGAACCCTTTGCACACTGGCAACTCAAGGCCACCGGGCAGACCGTCGCCAAGTCTAACGATACCCTGAGTGTGCGTCAGTTCACCCCCCGATCCGGCGTGACGATGACGAGCCTGGACCTGGGCCAAATGGTCAAGACAATCCTGTTCAAAGTGACCCTGGATCACCCCGACACGGCCTGGACCAACGCCAGTGCCCGGGCCTTCATCACTGACATCAAGGGAGTGTTGCGCACCAGGGTGGCACAGGCCCGGCAGGAGTTCTCAGCAACAGTAGGTCTGGTACCCCTGACAACCCCGGTCGCCAACCACACCTTGTTCAACCCCTTCAGGACACTGGATCTCTGGTACTTCCCGGACGGTGAAACCCTGCTGGCGGCCAAAAAACGCGACAAATTCAAGATTACGGTCAATGACGACGGCCAGCTGCTCGCCCTATCGGATACCCGCAAAAAGCAAGCTTTCCAGTTTTTCCCACGGCCTGACCAAGGTGCAAAAGGCCATCCCTTTTGTGGGAAGGCTGGTGCCGTTCTGACCGGGATACCCAGCGAGTTCAAGAACCTGGTCTCCATTCCCTGCCGTTACGACTTCCCGGGTGGCAACGAATTGCGAGGCCGATACCAGTGGGAACCCATTGACCAGGCATGGAGCATCAAGACCCCGCGGGCTAAATACCTGGCCAACCGGAAACAACTGTCCCTGGTGGCGCTGGACCTGAGCCTGATGGGGCCCAGGCAACCCTCCGACAGCCTGATCTTCTCGAC
>NZ_JAHHPQ010000471.1:0-1667 GCF_024606245.1 Endozoicomonas sp. SESOKO2 | reverse complement strand
ACCAGCGACAGCAGAATGTACATAATGCCGATCCGCTTATGATCAACACTGGTCAGCCATTCTTCCCATAAGTAGCGCCATTTGCCAGCCCAAGTCACGATCAGAGCCGTCAAAAGCACAGCCATCACGGTAACAAGAGCACCTCCCACAGCGATCCAGCTGTAGAGTGGCAGTGCGTCAATGGTCAGTCTACCCAACATGGTTTACTCCAGACTTCTGGGCTTTTGCAGGGGCAAGGCACCACTGGCTCCGGTGTATTTAGCAATGATTTGACGGAACAACTCCGGTTCAACCCAGGAGTAATATTCCACCGGGTGTTTTCTCTCAGGTTTGAGCAGCTTCTGATAACTGATCGAATCCAGTCGTTTATTGGCTTTTTTGACCTTATCGAGCCATTGCGAAAAGTCGCCTTCAGACAGTGATTGGACCTCAAACACCATATGGGGAAAGCCACGACCGCTGAACTGGGTATTTCTTCCAGAAAAACGACCTGGTTCGTAGGCCCTGAGATTCAGGTAGGTAGTCATTCCGGCCATGGCATAAATCTGACCACCCAAGGCTGGAATTATAAACGACGTCATGACGGTGTCTGATGTAATTTCAATATTCAGCGGCCTCTCACTGGGAAAAGCCAGCTCATTGACTACCGCTACCTGCTGATCCGGGTAGATAAAAAGCCACTTCCAGTTCTGTGCTATAGCCTGAACCCTGAACGCTTTTTCACCAGTGACCAGAGGCTTGTAGGGGTCGAGTCGGTAAGTGTATATGACAACAAGAATACTGATCGCAACGACAATGACCAGCGGACCGGCCCAAATAAACACTTCTACAAAAATGGACTTGTGCCAATCTGGCTGATAGGCCCCCTTACCCTTGGCTCGATAACGCCAGCATGACCAGAAAGTAATCAGGTAAACGGGCAGCAAAGTAAATAGCATGATGGCTGTGGCCAAGAGCAACAAATCCCGTTCAGTTTCTGAAACCGGCCCTTTTGGATAAAGAATGGGAGAAGACTGCATACTGCAGCCCGACAACACAAGAAGTGCTAACAGAATCGCCAGCCATTCTGACAATAAAACATTACGACAGGATTTCCTGAAACAACTGACCGGTGACCAAAAGAAAGACTCACAGCTGATTGGTCAGTTCGGTGTCGGTTTCTACTCTGCTTTTATTGTTGCGGATAAGGTGACTGTAGAAACCCGCAAGGCCGATGCATCTGCTAAAGAAGCCGTTCGTTGGGTATCTGATGGTTCTGGTGAATTCACCGTTGAAGGCATCAGCAAGGAGAAGCGTGGTACCTCCATCATCCTGCACCTGAAAGAGGATGCTGAAGAATTTGCCGACGGCTGGCGTCTGCGCAACATTATCCGCAAGTATTCTGACCATATCTCCATGCCGATTCTGATGGTCAAGCAGGATATGTCTTCAGAAGAAGAAAAGCAGGAAGACCAGGCGCCTGAGTGGGAAACGGTGAATACTGCCAAGGCCCTGTGGACCCGTTCCCGTTCCGATATTTCTGAAGACGAGTACAAAGAGTTCTACAAACATATCAGCCATGACTTTGCTGATCCCATGAAGTGGAGTCATAACCGTGTTGAAGGCAAGCTGGAATACAACAGCCTGCTGTTCATTCCTGCCAAGGCCCCCTTCGATCTGTATAACCG
>NZ_JAHHPQ010000470.1:0-4112 GCF_024606245.1 Endozoicomonas sp. SESOKO2 | reverse complement strand
CTATAGCTCAAGGCTGTTTTGCTATTTTATTCAGTTGACTTCTTATGTAAGGCACGGTTTCCAGCGCCAGCATCCCTCTTTCGCCCTGAAGCCCTGCTAAATGGTCTGCACCTGTCGCATGTAACCAGACCCCCAAAGCTGCAGCAGTATGGGTCTCCAGCCCTTGAGCGGCCAGTGCAGCAATTACGCCACTGAGTACATCCCCCATACCCGCTACAGCCATTCCCGGATTACCATCAGAACAGAGGTTCAGGGTTTTTCCGTCGTATACAAGTGTACCCGCCCCCTTTAGAACGACCACCGCGCCGAAACGCTTAAATAGTTCTTTCGCAGCCTTAACCCGATCAGCACTAATGGTTGAACTTCGGGTCTCCAGCAGTCTCGCCGCTTCACCGGTATGAGGTGTGAGAATCATCGGGTACTTTCGATATTTAAGCAACGCCGGATCTTCCGAAATAATATTGAGGCCATCGGCATCGACCACCACAGGACACTCGGCTTGCAGTACTTCTGTCAGTAGCTCCCGGGCCCAAGGATCTTTTCCCAGACCGGGTCCCACCACCACAAGATTTTTCCCTTCCATGAGCAAACGAAGATCTTCCGCTCCTGAAACAGCCGATGCCATTAACTCTGGACGACGGGCTGCCAGGGCCAGGAGATGTTCCCGACGAGTGGCCACTGTGACCCGACTACGTAAAGATAATAGTGAGTGTATGGAAGGCAGGATTGAGCTGCTGATTGATAATGAGCAGGAAATGGTTCAGCTGGGCAAGCAGCTGGCTGAAGTAAGCGGCGGTCACGCCGTCATTTATCTGGTGGGAAACCTGGGGGCCGGGAAAACCACTTTATGCCGGGGTATTCTGCATAGTCTTGGTCATCAGGGTGCGGTTAAAAGCCCGACCTATACTCTGGTTGAGCCCTATAGCATTGAAGGTCAACAGGTTTATCATTTTGATCTGTACCGTCTGGCTGATCCTGAAGAGCTTGAGTTTATCGGAGGGCGGGATTATTTTGAAGAAGACTGTCTGTGTCTGATCGAGTGGCCCTGCAAAGGTGAGGGGGCTCTGCCAGATGCCGATCTGGAAGTACAACTGGATTACAACCTGCCCGGACGCAAGGCCCTGGTCAAAGCAGGGACCGAACGCGGGCAGGGTCTGTTGAGAAAACTGCAGGGACGGCAGGAGGGAGAATGTCGTCAAGGATAAGGAAGTTCTTTATTGCTGCTTTGCTGATGTTACCTCTGCCATTATCGGCAGCCCAGGTCAATGATATTCGTGTCTGGCGTTCTCCTGATAAAACCCGTCTGGTCTTCGATGTCTCCAGCGAAGTGGCTCACTCGCAGTTCTTTCTGGACAACCCCCGAAGGCTGGTGCTGGATATTCGTGGCACTCAAAAAACTAAAAATGTAGCCAGTCCCCGTCTCGGTACCACCCCTATAAACAAGATTCGCTATGGTGTCCGAAATAAGAAAGACCTGCGCATTGTTTTGGACCTGAAAAATAAGGTCACCAGCAAAAGCTTCCTGCTTAAGCCCAATGCCACATACGGCTATCGTCTTGTGGTGGACCTCTTTGATGATTCGACAAAAACAGCAGGGCCGGTAAAAGAGCCCACTAAAACTCCCTCTGCAAGAGATATTGTTGTGGCTATTGATGCCGGCCATGGTGGCGAAGATCCGGGGGCACTGGCCTATGGTGGCGGGCATGAAAAAGTCGTCACGCTGAACATTTCCAAAGACCTTGCTGCGCTGTTGAAAAAAGAGCCCGGTTTCGAGCCTGTTCTGGTGAGAACCGGAGACTACTATATTCCTCTGCGTGAACGTGCTGTTATCGCTCGTAAAGCTGGAGCCGATCTGTTCATATCCATTCATGCTGATGCTTTTACCGATCCCCGTGCTAATGGTGCCTCGGTGTATGCCCTGTCCAGGGGGGGAGCGACCTCGGAGACTGCCCGCTGGCTTGCTCACAGGGCAAACTCGTCAGATCTGATTGGTGGTGAAGGGGGCATATCCCTGGGCGACAAAGACGATATTCTGGCGGGTGTTTTGCTGGATCTCTCTATGACCTCAACGCTGTCTTCCAGTCTGGAAGTCGGTGACAGGGTGCTAAAGCATATTGGTACGATTAACAGGTTGCACAAGGAGCAAGTGGAGCAGGCTGCATTTGTTGTTCTGAAGTCTCCCGATATTCCCTCTATCCTGGTGGAAACAGGCTTTATCTCCAACCCTAAAGAAGGGCGTAAGCTGAAAACCCGAAACCATCAGCGTGCCATGGCCCGACAGATATACAAAGGAGTAAAAGGCTACTTTGTGAACAAACCTCCGCCCGGTACTCTGGTCGCCAGGCTCAAGGCTGAGGGTAAAATAGATACACGCCCGGACCAGTATGTGATTCAGGCCGGTGATACTTTGTCAGAGATTGCCAGTCGTTTTGATATCAGTCTGAGTTCATTGAAAACAGCCAATAATATCAGCCGGTCAGATACGATCAGAACTGGACAGATGTTGGTTATTCCCAACTAAAAGACACCTGAAGAGAATGTCAGTCATGCTGACAGGCTAGTCAGTTCCTTCCCGGGCTTTTTCCCATAAAGTGTCATTATGTGAAAAATCCCGGGGGGAACCGGTTATGCATTTGAGGGCGTTAGTTCACTCATTACCCACCCATCTGAACCAGTCATCATCCAATGACCTGTCGAACCGTGGTCAGGATAACCTTTTTAATGAGAACAACCGGGTCAATCGGCCTGGGTATCGGGTTTTCAGCGATACCTTTACCAAGCTGGATAGTCGGTCCATTGCCGAGTTTGAAAATCTGGCGTTTTCTCCCCCCGGCCTTGAGGAGCCTAAAGTCGATCTGTCAGATTTGCTGGAATCCTATGAGGTGATTACAGAGTACCCTGTTATTGATTTGGTCGTCAGAGGGGGGGCTGGACCTTCTGCACCCCGGTCTGTTGCTATCGGGCAACGTTTATTGATGCCTGAGCAGATTTGGAAGCAGAAAGAAGTACAAAGGGAGCTGGAAGCTCAGGAAAAAAAGCGCGGGCTGGTCGGCGAACCGGGAGTTCTGGCAGAACAGATAACAGAACAAAAAGAGCCGGAAGAAGCTCCAGTGATTGATACGCTGACCGGTATGCCTGTGAGAGAGCTTGAAAATAAAGTGTGGGAGTTTCTGTTCAAAGTAGTCGATACTCTGTCTCCGGCAGCAGGCAAAGTTAAGGGAGTCGTAACCGATGTTGTCTCAGAGGAGAAGGTAGAACAGCTAAAGACAGGTCTTAAGAGCGTTCTGAAAAATCAGGTTGATTATGAAGTCAACGAAAACATTGGACGGCGTATCCTGCAGATAGCGCAGATTTGTGGTTCTACCGGTCCATTATTGCCAGCATTGACATTGCTGGGGTACTCCACTCCGGGTTATCAGTTTATTCCGGCAATGCTTGCACTCTGGCGACTCAAGGATTTCAGGGAGGAGATTTCTGCGCTGTATTACGACCACAATGCCACACCTGCGCTGGTGGATCTTACCATTAGTTGGGTGCCAACTTTAGCGTTCAGTCTTTCAGGATTCTAACCACTTGGCAAAAGTTGATGGAGACTGATAGTCTTTCTGGCAATAAAACCGGACTGATTGACCTACCTCTATGAAACCTATCCGTTTACTCGATACCCGCCTTGCTAACCAGATTGCTGCCGGTGAGGTGGTTGAACGTCCTGCATCGGTTGTTAAAGAACTGCTGGAAAACAGTCTTGATGCCGGCGCAAAACGAGTGAATGTCGAAGTAGAAAGTGGTGGTGTCAAATTAATCCGTATTCGTGATGACGGACATGGCATTGCCAAAGATGATCTGGCATTAGCCCTGTCGAGACATGCAACCAGTAAGATTTCTGAACTGGAAGACCTGGAAGGTGTCGGCACCCTGGGCTTTCGTGGTGAAGCTCTGGCATCCATTAGTTCGGTTTCACGCTTAACATTAACGTCTCATGTTGATGGTCAGGAGTCGGGCTGGCAGGTTCGTTCGGAAGGGCGTGATAGGGAAGCTGTTATAAATCAAGCGCCCCACCCCGTGGGTAGGACAATTGAAGTCAAGGATCTGATTATTAATACCCCTGCGCG
>NZ_JAHHPQ010000469.1:0-2538 GCF_024606245.1 Endozoicomonas sp. SESOKO2 | reverse complement strand
AGAAGGATCAAAACATTTTGACAACCGCTGCTCAGAGGGTATGAAAACAGTACTGAACAAACTGTTTGAGACCTTTGATCACGATGACCAACACCCAGCCGAAGTAAAGATGCTTTTGCAGGCAATAAGAAAACCTAAAGGCACGGAGGATCGAATTAAGGCGATCACAGAATATTGCAAACAGTTTTCCGGTGAGGCTCAACCAGGGCGCCATGAAAATTTCTTTGAATTCCTCGTAACAAAGCGGCAGGGTAGCTGTCGTCATCGTGTGCCTGCTTTTATTGCTTTTTGTCGTTATTTTGGGATTCCCTCCCGAGAAATTAAAAACGCTATCCACAGCTTTGCCGAGTATTCCGTCGATGGAGGCCAAACCTGGGAACCAGTGGATTTGGGTGGGGCACCTTTCGAGGAAACAGAAATCACATTTCATTTCCAGCCCATCAGGAAGCTCACTGGTTCCAGCAGTGAGTCCAGGAAGATTAATGCTCTCCTCAAGGCTCTCCTGAAAGGAGCTGATTTGGCAGAACAGCAAACTCTGGCCAGAGCCTGTGGCATGAGTCTGATGGAACTGAACAAAAGCCTTGAGAAAAACAGTGCATTGCCAGAAACCAATCTCAACATTCTCGAAATGGTTCATAACCTTTGGAAGGAAAACAATTTAGTCAGTTTTCACATGGCGGTCTCAACCTTAGAATCGCTGGGAAAAAAAGCGTTGGTCAATCAAGAGATAGGTACTAAATACATGTCGCTGGCGGTAAGACAAATATTGTCCGACAGTGATGGATATCTGATCATTGAACTGCTCAAGTCACTCCATTCAAAAATAATTGATCAAGCCGGAGTAAAAGCTGCTTACCAGTGGCTGATTGCAATGGTGTTCATACTGCAAGAAATTGACTTAACCCAGCCTTCGGTTATCCGCTTTGTCCTTGAAGCCATGGAATTGGGGTGGCTGGAACCAGTGTCGAACCCCATTATGAAACCCGATAAACATCATCACCTATTGGTGCGTCTCAAAGGCGTCGATGAGCTGAAGGTTAAAGCCGCTGATTGCCTGAAAAACTGGTATAAGAAAGTATTTTCCAGGAAAAAAAATAGTTATGTGTGTCGGTTGGTCTATAGAAAATTTCAAGAAGGAGGTGGTACCTTATTCGTCACTCATTGTCATAATGGGTTTTCGCAATTCTTTGAAGATAAAATTGTCAATCGATCTTTACGGATCGTCTGGACGGACGAACCTGAGGGCACTCCGAATATAGAACGAATGCTGGTGCGCCAACCTGCGTTTCCGAAATTAGTCTCGGGCAAGACGAACCACCTTCCGGTGATTATCATGGGGCAACCTTCCTGGGACAAAACAGTGATGAATAAAAAAACCGGTGTGCTGTTTCAACGACATCTCGAGAATAAGCCGGATTTGAAGCCGTTATTGGAAAAAATCAAACCAAACTCCTCTGAGGTGTCATGGGAGGATCAGCAGCTTTTAAATGCTTTGAGAGACAAACAGAGGCTAGCGCTTCAGCAGGCATTCTGTCATTACCTGTATGAAATGACGCACTCGAAAGGCGGTTGCTTAACGTATTGTTGGTCCGATGCTACCATCAGGTCTGAAGTTGAACTCACTGACAGCTATGGCGCTCATGATCCATCCTCAGTGGAGCAGCTGTATGCCATGATGTCTTCAATTGATAGTTCTTGCTGGTTTCAGGAATGTGGTCATGATGCTTTTTTAAGACAGGCACTCTACGCCGATAACGCTCTGGTGCTCAAGTCCGATGAACTGACAAAAATTGCCGAAGAGTTTTGCAACAGCGTGAATTTGAATTCGCTTTTTGAGTCATTGGATACCTGATCATTGTCTGGTCACGATAAGTTTTTCGTGACCGGTGATTTCCATCGATGGTCACGGCTAATTATCAAAACTGAACTTCCATCCTATTTTAAGGTCAAACGCCTAAACAACTTCAATGCAGTAATGCTGACAGCAGTAAAAAAGGAGATTGACTATGGATGGTCAGATTGGCAGAGCAACAAACAAATACATTCTCGGCAGTGAGGTGCCTGGTGCTGAGGTACCAGATTGTGGCGTGCATGATAGTAGCCTGCCAACCAGGACAGCAAAGCTGAAGCTATCGTCAAAAAAGGTAAAAATCTGCCATGAGACCACCGCCAAACGGACTATATCATCACATCCGATTACGTCGCCTGAGAAAGCGAGAACCGTATCCTCAACGGATTCCTCGTTACCCAGAGCCTCTCATTCCTTCGATTTTCGTTTTGTCACCAGCGATGATGAGGTTCGACAGCTTTTAGCAGCCCGGACCGGCGACGAGAATCGCGATGTCACACTTATCTCCCATCCCGATGAGCTCTCACAGGCTAATCTGGTGAGCCGGCTGAGCATTGCTGACGATGGTCACCATGCTTTGCGTTCAGGCAAGCTGTTTGAAGGGACACAACCACTCACCCTGGTGATGGATATTCGCAAGCTCACCAGCGACGATCTGCCAAAATTTAACGATCTGCTGGACCCCGATA
>NZ_JAHHPQ010000468.1:0-4482 GCF_024606245.1 Endozoicomonas sp. SESOKO2 | reverse complement strand
CTTGGACAGGATTTAAGCCGCTGTCAGCAGGCTTATCATCTCAACAGGAAACACGGCGGCCGGCAGGCGACGCTGATTGAAGGCCCTGCCGGGCGGGGTAAGGATGCCACGCTAAACCTGGTGATTAAAAGTTTTAAACAACAGGCTGAACAACGGCAAGAATCCATGCCAGAGGTCTTTTCCCTGAACGCCTGTGATTGCTCATGGAAAAAAGTGTGTGAAAAGATCCAGACGGCAAAAGTCCACGGCGGCATCGTGGTTATTTCAGAAATGAATCTGATCGACAGCCAGCATCTGGAAGGTGAGTTGAACGATATTCTGGCCGGTGACGCTCATCCGGGGTTCCATCTGTTTGCCACCATCAACCCACCTGAGTACAGCGGGCGAAAACCGTTATCACCGGCGCTGAAAGGGCGTTTTCGACATTTGCCTATCAGGCAGTACAGCCAGGCAGAATTACAGGCCATTGCCGGAAAAGTGTTGCCGCAAACCCAACAAGGGAAAATTCTGGCTGAACAACTGACTAAGCAACATTGTCGTTTGAGGGCTTACCTGCAAGAGAAAAAACTGCCGTTGCAGCCGACCAGCCTTGATTTACAGAATGTCGCCAAAGCGGTTCTCAGAGGAGGCGATTTTACTGAAAAAGGGCTTCATCAATGCCTCAGTCAGCACTACCGGCTTTACCTGATGGCTGCCAAAAGAACACTGGAGAAACTGCCCGGGCCATCGGCTATTGCCGTAGCTACAGGAGAGCCCGATGCTGAACTTTGCGATTGGTTCAACCGCACGATACCGGGCATTAATCGCCCGTGGTTAATACGACGCAGTGACCTCAACAGTATTGATGAACAAAGCCATGAAATTTGTATTAACACTCATCAGACCGAAGAAGAGATCAAAACCGAAATCATCAAGAGGGTGGTTCAGGCCAGGTGGCAGGCATCCGGTCTTCCCCTGAACCCGAATGAGTCGGATGATTTTCTCATCGGGGCACTTTACCGACACTGGCAGCAAGGCTGGTTTAATCATCAATTCAGCCGCACGGGCGTAGAAGCCAATAGCGTACTCCCCATGACGGAAGAACAGCAACAAACACTGACATTATCGGCTAATCAGCCCTACCTTCAGGAGGCTGACCGGCGCATAAGTGCATGGAATTCCAATACGGTTCAATTGTGGCCAGCGTTTTGGCATCAGCTGAGTGATCTGCCGAGCCATCTGTTTGACGATTATATTGACGAAGAACGGGCTGCAAAAGTCCGGAAGGGACAGGCTCCGGCATTGGATCAGAGCACGTGCCATGAGCCACAATCGATTAAGGAAGCGTTAACTACCGGCGATGGTAACGCTCCTGAAAAATACAATCCGGAAGACCACGAGGAAGAGGCTCCGGCATTGGACCGGAGAACACGCTATGAGCACCGGGGTAAGCCACAAGCTGACAGTTATATAATTTTTGAGAGGCCGGGCCTTCCTTCCGGGATGTATCGTTGGTGGGCAAAGGATGTTTATGTGTCTCCTGAGGGTGATGTCAAACTCATCGATATTAATGATCAACACATGCAGGGGGCCGAAGTTCTCTCACCGGCCCGGTTATCAGGGCCTGATCAGGAAGTAACATTAGCGAGCGATCAAACACTGGCGACCTTTGACTGGGCATCAGACAATGGTCGATATGCATTGCCCAGCCTGACGCCTGACGACTATATCGTGGCCCTGCGCATGAAGCCCGATTTGCCATACACTCTGATCAGAGATCGATATACCGGACTTCACACGCTGTATGTTGCAGAGGCCGAAGACAACCAGAATATTCAATTTGCTTACGTCGTAGAACAGCGGAAACCGCGCGAAAAAACATCTGTTGAAGAAGCCCGGTCAGAAGCATCAAACCGTTTTGACGCCCGCTGCTCCGAAGGTATGAAAACAGTATTGGAGAAACTGTTCAGGCGCTTTAGGCACATCGACGAACTGTCGTGTGAAGTAAAGCAACTTTTAGAGACAATAGAAAAGGCTGAAGACCCGGAGCAACGAATTAATGCAATCGAGCACTATTGCCAACAGTTCTCCGGTAATGCTGCACCAGAGTACGGTGCAAATTTATTTCACTTTCTGGTAACACGGCGGCAAGGTAGCTGCCGTCATCGTGCGCCTGTTTTTGTTGCTTTTTGTCGTTATTTTGGGATTCCATGTCGGCAAATTATTAACCGTGATCATGCCTTTGCAGAGTGTTCCGTTGACGGAGGCCAAACCTGGAAGTTCGTGGATTTGGGCGGGGCACCTGTCGAGGCAACAGAAATCCTGTCCAAGTTCCAACCCACCAAGCGGGTCAGTGGTTCTGGCGGCGAATCAAAGAGGATTAAGAAACTCTTTAAAGGGGCTGATTCAGCACAACAGCAAGCTCTGGCTGAAGCCTGTGGCATTAGCCTTGAGGAACTGAACACAGCCCTTGAAACAGGCGGTGCATTACCCGTCACCGATGATCTGAGTAACTCCGGAATAGTAAGGAATCTCTGGGACAGAAAAGATGTAACCGGTTTTGCAACCGGTGTCTCAATGTTAGAGTCGCTGGAGACAGACACATTGAGTTCTGACGAGAAGGCATTAGTCGGTAATGTGCGTTACGGCCGTTATTATAATACCCGTATCTACAAACCGATGTCGGAGGCAGTACAGCAAATATTAGCCGACGGTGACGAAGTTCAGGTCACTGAACTGCTCAAGCCATTGCATTCAAAAATGATTGTTCAGGGCGGAGCAAACCCTCAACAGTGGTTGAATTCAATGGTGGATATGTTGTCAAAGAGTGACCTGGAGACCCCCCCGGTTATTCGCCTTGCCGATGAAGCCCTGACATTGGGTTGGCTGGACCCACTGCCGACCTGCGATGACCGTATTGAGAATCCCGAAGAACATTGGCAGCTTTTGTGGGCTCTTGAAAGCATCGATGAACTGAAGGCTAAAGCCACCCACTGCCTGAAAATGTGGTACAGGAAATTTTTGTCCAGGGAAAAAAATAGCCAGGTATGGCAGTTAGCCTACGAAAACTTCCAAAAGAAAAAAAATGACACCTTCTTCATCACTCATTGTCATGATGGGAGTTCGCCACTCCTTGAAAATGACATTGTCGATCCATCCATACAGATCGTCTGGACGGACGAACCTGAGGGCGTTCCGAATATAGAACGAATGTTGGTGCATGATCCGGCGTTTGAGCAGTTAAACTCGGGTAAGATGAACCGGCGTCCGGTGATTATCGTGGGGGGGCCTGACTGGAACGCCCGAGCGATAAAGGAAAAGCACGAAACCCTGTTTCAACGAAAAGTTAACACCAGCCCTGACTTGAAGCAGTTATTGGAAAATACCGAAGTGAATTCCTTTTTTGTGTCACAGGTGAGAAAGAAGCTGAGGCATAGATGTTGGCAAGCGATTCAGCAGGCTTTCACTCATTACCTGTATGACGTGACCCTCTCAAAGGGTGGTCGTTTAATGTATTGCTGGGGCCATGCATCCTTCAGGACTTCGTCGGAGCTTTGCAGCTATGGCTCTCATGACCCATCCTCACGAAAAGAGCTGTATGCCATGATGACTCAAATTAATAGTTCTTACGTTTTTGAGCACTCGCGTAAGGATGCCTGCTTTTTAAAGCAGGCTCAAAACGCCAGTAATGCTCTGGTGCTCAAACCCTATGAGCTGAAAAAAATTGCCAGGGAGTTTGTGAACAGCGTGAATTTGAATTCGCTTTGTGACGCATTGGATAACCAATCTCTGTGGACTGACTGGGAATAGTCTGCCCTACACGGCCATTGCTCCTGCATCCACGCAGTTGTGCGGCGACAGCTAATGGGTCTGGCCATGATGAGTTTTTCGAGATCGTTGACTTCCTTCAAGGATTGCAGGTAGCCATCCAAATAGAACTTTCTTCCTATCTGAAGGTCAAACAATCAAACAGTTTCAATGCAGTCCTTCAGATTTAAGGAGAAAGGTTGACTATGGATGGCCGGATTGTTGGGGAAGTAAAGAAACCCGTTTCTGGTAATAGCGTACCAGCCAAGGTAGCAAAGCTGGAGTTATCGTCAGAAAAGACTGTCGAAGCCTGCATTGATGTAACGCCCGAACTCAATAGATCTTCCCCTTCGGTAACGATGCCTGAGAAAGCGAGAACCGTATCGTCAATGGACTGCTCGCTCCAACAGGCTCCTCAGTCCTTCGACTTTCGTTTTGTCGGCAGTGATGATGAGGTTCGACAGCTTTTAGACGCCCGGACCGGCGATGGACATCAGGATGTCATTCTTGTTTCCCATCCTGATGACCTCTCACAGGCTAACCTGGTGAGCCGATTGAGTATTGCCGCCGATGGTCGACACAGCCTGCGTTCAGGCAAGTTGTTTGAAGGGTCACAGCCGCTCACTCTGGTGATGGACATCCGCAAGCTCACCAGCGACGATCTGCCAAAATTTAACGATCTGCTGGACCCCGATA
>NZ_JAHHPQ010000467.1:0-1943 GCF_024606245.1 Endozoicomonas sp. SESOKO2 | reverse complement strand
CCATAAGTAGAACCTCCGTGTTATTTAATGAGTCGTACAAATTATTTGACACAAAAAAAGTACGCTAGTTCATTTTTATGGCTATTGAGTTTGCTGTGGCTTAATAATCACGCACTTCAAATCTCTTCCCCTGCGTCCTTCGGCCTCGGTAAGGGTTTTTACGCAGTCGGTATGGCCCTTACTGGTTGCGACGGAAAGCGGGGTGGCGCCATCCGAAGTCCTGGCGACGTTGATATTTGCTCCGGCGTTGATCAGGATTTTCACGCACTCGCTATTGCCTCTCTCAGCGGCGGTGAACAGCGGGGTGATGCCACTCTCAGTCCGGGCGTTGATATCCGCCCCGGCGATGAGCAAGAGCTTCACGCAGTCGGTCTTGCCTTGCTGGGCTGCGACGTACAGCGGGGTCATGCCACGCGTCAAGAGGGCGTTGGGATTCGCTCCGGCGATGAGCAAGAGTTTCACGGAGTCGGTAGAGCCCAGCCGAACTGCGATGGACAGCGGGGTGGCGCCATCCGTCGTCCGGGGGGATCGAGTTTCGCCCCCTTAATGATCAGGAGTTTCACAATATCGGTGTAACTTTCTTGTGCAGCCATGAACAGCGGGGTAACGCCATCCTCAGCTATAGCGGTGTTGATGTCTGCCCCGTTTTTAATCAGGACTTCGGCGATGTCTGTGTACCCCTGAGCGGATGCCATCAACAAGGGATTGAAATCACCCTTCATAACGGCGTCGACATATACGCCTCCTGCCAGTGACTTCTTCACCTGATCCAAGTCCCCGCGAAGAAAGGCATTATAAAACGCCTCATCGGGGAAAAACGTATTCGGGTAAGATTCACCGGTCTTCATATTCAACACCGGGAACGGGTTTTGTCGGCAATACCCGCAGCTGCGTAAGCCTATGGGCTGATAATGAAATTGCCTCGTAAGACAGTCCAGATGGAAGAGGTGGCCACAGTGTGTTTGACATTTGGGGTTGCGTTTCACAGACGCCACATCCCGGCCATGGAACTCAGCGAAACAAATAAAACATTCATCGGCCTTCGACGTTTCTTCAGTGCTCATGGTGAGAGCAGAAAGATGAGTAGCATCCATAAGTAGAACCTCCGTGTTATTTAATGAGTTATACAAATTAGACACAAAAAAAGTACGATGGTTCAGCTTTATGGCTGCAAAGTTTTGCGTGGCTAAATAATCACCCATTTCAAAAACTCAGAAGATGGAAACACCTGAGAGCTGTGTTCACTGTTTTAACCGAATTGAGCGGACAGTCCCGTATTTTTTTTAGGGGGTGTCGCAACACTCTGGTTCCCATGCTTTCAGGCCCTTTGGGTCTCAGCATGGGAACTTGGAGTTTTGCAACACCTTCCCTACGACGGGGAGGATGTCAATTTTCCTGCATGGCCTCTGTTTCCTGTCTTGCCCCGCGAGAGATCAGGAAATCCTTGCCAGAGGTATTGCCCATCTTGGTTGCGATGGACAGTGGGGTGTTACCATCGTACGAGGTAGCGTTGAGATCTGCGCCCCCGTCAATCAGGCGTTTCAAAATATCGGCGTTACTTTCTCGGGCAGCCCAGTGCAGCGGGCTGATGCCACCCTTGTTCCGGGCGTCGGGATCCGCCCCTTTGTCGAGCAGGAGTTTCAAAATATTGGTGCTATTTTCTTGGGCAGCTGAGTGCAGCGGGGTGTCGCCATAATCACCCCGGGCGTTGAGATCCGCCCCTTTCTCGAGCAGCAGTTTAACAATATCGGTGTAATTGTTTCGGGCAGCCAAGTGCAGCGGGGTGTCGCCGTAGTCAGTGGGAGTGTTGACATTCGCCCCGGCTTTGATCAGGAGTTTCACGCAGTCGATATTATTTTCTCGGACTGCGATGGACAGTAGGGTGGTGCCATCGAACAGGGCAGCGTCGAGATCCGCCACTTTGTCGAGCAAGAGTTCCAGAA
>NZ_JAHHPQ010000466.1:0-1832 GCF_024606245.1 Endozoicomonas sp. SESOKO2 | reverse complement strand
GCTCTGGCTTTGGGCTACGAAGCTCTGAATAATCACCAACAGCTTCGCTATGACTTGGCTCTGCAAACAGCTACAGATTCTGAGCATCAACTGGCCAGTCAATCAACGCTCTGTCGCTTTGAAAAGCACGCAAACAGGGAACAGACTGTCCAGATGCATGAGATTCTCATTGAGCAGTTTCTTGCTTCATTCCGCAAGCCGCCCAAGAAAAATCTTGTTCCGGGGTGACAGCGGCTTTTGTCGGTCTCAGATATTAAGCTGGTGCGAGCGGAGTAACGTCGATTACATCGTAGGCATTGGCACAAATAGTCGATTAAATGCGTTGTCGCTGGATGTTCGACATCGGGCTGCCATGGGCTTCAAGGAAACCAGAGAGAAACAGCGTTGTTTCGCCACGCTCAGCTACGCAGCCAAGAGCTGGAAAAAGCGAGAGCGTAAAGTAGATGTAAAAGCTGAGTTCACAATCAAGGCAGACAATACACGGTATGTTGTTACTAACCTGAAGGGTTCTGCTAAATGGCTATACGACAGATGCTACTGTATGCGTGGTGACATGGAAAACCGATAAAAGAACAGCAATGGTTGTTCTCTGACCGCACCGGTTGCCATAAATGGTGGTCAAACCAGTTTCGTTTACTGATGTCTGGAATGGCCTATGTACTGCTGGAATACTTAAGAAGCGGTTACCACAAGCGCACGAAATTTGCTCGTGCCCAGATGCCTACATTGCGTAACCAGTTGTTGAAAATAGGTGCCGTGACTGTCCGCAACACTCGTCGGACCAGCATCCATATGAGCAGCAGCTTTCCCGATCAAAAGCTGTTTCTGGAACTGACGAGGAAGCTGGTTCCTGGATAACGGGGAATGTGCTGTTCCCGGCACGGAATAAACAATGGGGTAAGGGGGAGTTATGTCTGAATTTTGAAAAAATGGCTTTTAAAGGCTGAAAGCTTCCAAAATGACTGCCCGACAGAAACTGATGGACTAAACGTCAGCAGTTCAGACGTGGTGATGCAATATGCAGGTTAGGCGTGATTTGCACTTAGCAGGATTTTTAGTGGACACCGAGCAAGAGACCTTTAACACTCAAATCTTCATCAAGATCAGGCCAATGGATACCATCCCCCTCGCCAAGCAACTCCCAATTGTTGAGTTGTTGTTTGGTTCCATTTGAAAGAGATGGAAACCAAGAGATTGGTACGAGTATAACTCTGCCATCAACCAAGCTAACAATTAGCTCAGATTCAGAAAATTTAACATCTTGAGCTAATGGGTGCACCTCAACCTTTAAAGTATTCATTCCATGCCTCCAAGAATTTATCTTAATTTTTATCTACATGCTTTTGAAGCTCCCTTATCTCTTTGGCAGAGAATCTTGTTGAGCTTGCGAGCATGACAGGTTTTAAACAGAATTTTGCGAGAGCTTTGTCACGCTGAATATGAATATGGGCAGGTTCTCCATTTTCATTGGAGTAGAAGAAAAACCTGTATGGCCCGATTCTTAAAATAGTTGGCAATCTGAGCACTCCCATGGTTAGATCATTTAGAAAACAAAATATTGATGTTCGTCTGAGATCACATGATTATGAGTCATAAGATAGCTGATTCGTTCAATTTTTTCGATTTTTGTTTTAGCGCCTAACGCCTGGTTCGGCCGCCGCCGAAGGCGTTCGGGTGGAGTGGCGAAGCCACTGAACGAACTGAAACCATTTGTTATGTTACTATAATTCGATGCTTAAAGTTTAAGGGGTTTCCAATGCGTAAAAGTATCCTATCTTTAGCAATGGTTTTTATTTTGAACTCTTTTGTTTTGAACTCATACGGTATTGAAA
>NZ_JAHHPQ010000465.1:0-23463 GCF_024606245.1 Endozoicomonas sp. SESOKO2 | reverse complement strand
ATTGTATGGCGTGACGGGCTTAGTATTTGAGCTAAATCACAGACGCCGGTTGAGGGAACCTAACGCCAATTTCAGCCGCGCGCCGCCAGGCGCGTCGGGTGGAGGGGCGCAGCCCCGGAACGAACTGGAAATTTTTGTTATGCCTCAGTCTCGACTATGAAAGGAAATAAACTGATCGGCAGTAACCTTTGGAGCCTCCATCATAGGTAAATGCCCAATATCATTCATGATGATAATTTCAGATTGAGGTACTATTTTTGAAAGCACTTTTGCACCTGAATGATGAAGAACTCGATCCTGTCTACCCCAAGTAATTAATACAGGCTTGCTAAATTTACCCAACTCAGAATCTAAGGGCAAAGAAAAGCTGATTTTATTTTGATCTATTTTATGAACTTCATGAAATATTTTATAGTTAAGGTCATAGCTTTTTATGGCAGTTTTAGAAAGCTCAGAGATTACGAATTCAGGCATGAAAGGTGGATTTGCAAAGACAAAAGAAATTAATTGATCAAACTCACTTCTATTTTTCGCGAGAACCATAGGTCTTTTATTTTCTGAAATATCTTTGAACATTTCACTATCATCAGCGGACTGAACACCCAACGTATTCAATAACCATAAGCTCATTACTTGTTCAGGATATTTTGAAGCATAATTTCCTGCTATATAGCCGCCCATTGAATTCCCAGCAATGTGGAACTTTGTAATACCTAATTTATTTATAAATTCATTAACCCTACTAACTTGAGATTCAACATCATACTTCAAATTAATATCTTTAAAGCTATTACCGAACCCCGGTAAATCTAAAGCAATCACAGAGTAATCATTTTTAAGATGCTTTGCTAATCTGACCCAGTTATCCTTATTTGCCCCAAATCCATGAAGGAAAAGTATTACATCACCTGTACCACCTTCGATGTAAGATATTTCTCCTTCACCGATCATTATTGATTTCGTACTTAGACCAGCTAACTTTCGTTCAGCTGATACACCAATCTGAAATAAACGTTCAGAGGGTGTAACAGAATATCCAACTAAACAGAGTAGAAGTAAGATCAATGTTATTTTTGATATTTTTTTCATAAAGATCCTTCTCGTGATTTTGCACTTTGAGGCATAACGCCAATTTCAGCCGCGCGCCGACAGGCGCGTCGGGTGGAGGGGCGAAGCCCCGGAACGAACTGGAAATTTTTGTTAGGCATCGGTCTTTAAAAGAACTCAGTCTCAAATTGACTATTTTGCTCATGCCAATCTTTAATTTGATATTTTTCTTTTTTTACCGCATTAGCGTCTACTATTCTGGGTCGCAGGGCAGAAATTTCATTGTCGAAACTATTTGAGTATACGAATCTATGGGCATGCTCCACTATCATTTTTTTAACTTGCTTCGTTAAATCCTTACTTAACCTGGTGCCTTTTAAAATAGGCTTATCGCCTATTTGAACAAACATTGCATGCTGTGGACTTATCGGAAAAAAGATATTACCTTTTTCCCTTCCCCAACCACCACCAAAATCGTAGTTGTTCTCATCTCTAAAGTTCAGTTTTATTACTGGATTATCACTTGTAGGCCACGAACACCCTCTTGCAGGCTTGATAATTGACCATTTGTGCAGATGAAGAACCTTTTCTGAATATTTCAACAAATGCTTTAATGAATGAATCCATGTGGCTCGCCCAGTATAACTTTCAACTTTTATTCGAGCCATTTCTTTATCGTTTGGATCTCTTTCAGTTCTTATCTTGAGCGGAAATAATTTATCAAGTTCGTTTGAAGGCTCCACAGTATCAGATGGCGATATTGAATTATTTTCAATTTCTTCTTTTAGTCGTTCAAGACTATCTTGCAAAATTTTTTCTTGTGTACGATTTTGCCTAGATAGGTGTTCTAATAATCTTGCTGGTGTTCTAACATCTTGACATGCTAAAAAGCGGATAAGTAAATACCAATCATGTTTAGATAGCTTTTCATCATTTACAGCCTTGGATATAGCTTCTTGAGCTGGAGACTCATAGTTTTTATCGAGCCAATTTTCAAGATCATCTGATTCTTTTCCTGCAATCATTTGTGTATAAAGATGTCTTTGATAGCCAATAGCAGCTGTTGATTGTTTCCTCCATAAATTCTCATTTTCATGTGAAACTAAAGTTTTGTATATACATACTTCGTTTTCACTATCCACCCACCTCTTTAAGTAGAGCTGTGGTACATAATGATTATTTGCCTTAATTTTATTCATCACTTAATTGCTGATGTATGAGATGCCTAACAGCTATTAGACCTCAAGCGAGTGATATCAGATATTACACTCACACGCGGCATATCCCCCAAAATCAGGGAAAATAAACTCACTTGAGATATATCCCAACTTTTCAACCTGTCGAAAAATCATGAATTATCAACAGCTTATAAGCTATTTTAACTACTGCACTGAATAAGCCGCAAGTGAGTTATTTGCATTTTGGTATTTCTGCCAATAATACTGTACAAAATAACAGCTCTTGGACTTGCCATGCCATCTCATTTTATGACAGATGTGCGAAATAGCCTCAGTGTGAAGCGCTAAAGTTTGAAAACTGAACAATCGATTTATTGGGCACAAAGACCTAAAGAAAATCAGGATTTACAATCATGTGTCAAACCCTGGTGATCAAGTGGTAAAGAGCCTTTTGTGCTAAACATAAAAGGCACGCTACCGCCCGAGGAGCTTCAACTGCCAAAACAGCTGACAAGCGCTTATCCTCTGGCTCAATGGCTTTTTAACAGTCCGGGTGAGTATGTTTTATTGCACGACATGGTATCAGTATTCACTGTTAATGAATAGGTATTAGCGCCTGATTGTGAATGCAGGAGTGAAAGCTTTTGAGGAAGACAGGGCCTGAGGATATCAAGCCCTGTGCAGTCTGTCAGCGTTCAATACGCCAGCTGGTCCCTTCACGACTGTCCTGAAGGATAACACCCCGACTGGCCAGCTCTTCACGGATACGATCCGCTTCAGCGAAGTCACGAGCTTTTTTGGCGTCCTTGCGTCTCTGAATCATTGCTTCAATCCAAGCCTCATCAACATCGGCTCCGGACTTCAGGAACGACTCAGCATCCCCCTGCAGAACCCCCAGAATACCGCCCAGTTTGACCAGCAAGGCTGCCAGCGGCAATGCCTGCTGCTCATCTTCGGCACGCACGGTATTTAGCTCACGTACCAGCTCAAACAGAGACGCCAAGGCTTCCGGAGTATTGAAGTCATCATCCATGGAAGCCATGAACTTTTCTTCAAAACGAGTACCTTCAGCCGCACTGACACCCGCTACATTGAGCCCTTTCAGCGCTGTATACAGACGCTCAAGACGAACCGAAGCCTCTTTCAGACTGTCTTCCGAGTAATTGACCGGGCTGCGGTAATGGCTGGAAATCAGGAAGTAACGTACGACTTCGTCCGGGTACTTATCCAGCACTTCGCGAATCGTAAAGAAGTTACCAAGGCTTTTGGACATCTTTACATTATCAATGCGGATCGCACCCGAGTGCATCCAGGTATTCACGAAGGTCTGGCCATTGGCCGCTTCACTCTGGGCAATCTCGTTTTCATGGTGAGGGAACTTGAGATCCGAACCGCCGCCATGAATATCAAAGGTTGCTCCCAGGCAGCATTTACCCATGACCGAGCACTCGATATGCCAGCCAGGACGACCATTACCCCAAGGGGAATTCCAGCTTGGCTCGCCTTCTTTGGCACCCTTCCAGAGCACAAAGTCCATAGGATCTTCTTTTTGCTCATCGACTTCGATTCGGGCACCGGCTTCCAGCTCTTCCAGAATCTTGCCAGACAGTTTGCCATAGCCATCGAATTTGCGAACCCGAAAATAAACGTCGCCATTACCCGGTGCGTAGGCAAAACCTTTCTCGACCAGATCGCCGATCATGTCGATCATGCCTTCCACGTGTTCGGTCGCTCTGGGCTCCTTATCAGGCTCCAGATTACCCAAACGCCTGAAGTCTTCCCGCATAGCCGCAATCATGCGATCCGTCAGTACATCAATGGTTTCACCGTTTTCAATAGAGCGACGAATAATCTTATCGTCAATATCGGTGATATTGCGAATATAAGTCAGGTTGTAACCTTTGGCTCTCAGGTAACGAGAGACCACATCAAAAGCCGTAACCGTTCTGGCATGACCAATATGGCACAGGTCATAAACTGTCATACCACAGACGTACATCCGCACATGATTTTCATCCAGCGGTTTAAAGGCTTCTTTGGTGCGGGTCAGTGAGTTGTATATCTGCAACACGTTATTTGTCCTGTAGCCCGATGATTCAGGCTATATGCTCTCCTCGTTGCTCTCCTGACAATGGAGGCTGACAAGGAGAGCTTGATTCCACTAATTCAGACTTTGCTGGCCCAGGTATCCTTGAGACCAATCGTCATATTGAATACTGGCTTTTCAGCACAGTGCTCTCGTCGATCGGCGACAAAGTATCCTTCTCTCTCAAACTGAAAGCCCTGTTCCGGTTTGGCTTCCACCAGAGAGGGTTCTACCCAGCCTGTCACGACTTCCAGAGAAGACGGATTCACATGGGCCATAAAGTCTTCCTCACCCTTGTCAGGAGCAGGGTGATTAAACAGTCGATCGTACTTACGGATCTCTGCCTGCTTACCGTGGGTCGCTGACACCCAGTGAATGACACCGCGAGGCTTAATGCCTTCAGGAGGATTTTCACCCACAGTACCGGGTACATAGCTGCAGTGAATCTCTGTGATTTCGCCCTGCTCGTCTTTGATCACTTCATCTGACTTGATGACATAAGCACTGCGCAGACGCACATATTCACCAGACACCAGACGCTTGAACTTCTTGCGTGACAATGAGGTGTCTTCAGTAAAGTCAGCGCGATCAATATACAATTCATGTGTAAACGGCAGTTGACGCTCACCCAATTCAGGCTTGTTTGGGTGTACCGCTGCTGTCATTTCCTGTAACTCACCTTCAGGCAGGTTGGTAATCACGACTTTCAGTGGGTTCAGAACGGCCATAGCGCGAGCTGCATTGTTGTTCAGGTCGTCGCGAATCGCATGTTCCAGCATGGAAACATCGGCAATACCATCGGAACGACTGACGCCCACCATATCGGAGAACTTGCGAATAGAAGCCGGTGTGTAACCACGACGACGCATACCGGACACAGTGGGCATACGGGGATCGTCCCAGCCTTCCACTATACCATCGTCCACCAGCCGCTTTAGTTTACGTTTGCTGGTGACGGTGTAGTTCAGGTTAGTTCTGGCAAACTCGTACTGTTTCGGCCTTGAGGGTACCGGCAGGTTTTCAATAAACCAGTCATACAACGGACGATGGTCCTGAAATTCCAGAGTACAGATCGAGTGTGTCACTCCTTCAATGGCATCTTCCTGGCCATGGGCAAAGTCATAGCTTGGATAGATACACCATTTATCACCGGTCTGGTGGTGGGGAACTTTGCGGATGCGATAAAGGATCGGATCACGCATGTTCATGTTGGGGTTTTGCAGGTCAATCTTTGCCCTCAGGCTGCACTGACCTTCTTCGTACTCACCGGCACGCATTTTTTCAAACTCTGTCAGGTTTTCTTCCACAGAGCGCCTGCGGCATTCGGTTTCAACACCGGGGTTATTAAAGTCACCCCGATTTTTAGCCATGGACTCTGCATCCTGATGATCCACATAAGCAAGGCCTTCTTTGATCAGGTAGAGGGCCCACTCATAGAACTGATCAAAGTAGCTGGAAGCGTAGCGTACATCTCCGCTCCAACTGAAACCCAGCCAGCGAACATCTTCCTGAATGGCATCGACATACATCTGCTCCTCTTTCTCGGGATTCGTGTCATCAAACCTCAGGTTACATTGACCATTGAATTGCTCAGCCAGTCCAAAGTTCAGACAGATAGAAGTAGCATGACCTATATGCAAAAAGCCGTTGGGCTCTGGTGGGAATCGGGTCTGGACCGATTGAACTACACCAGCGGCCAGATCTTTTTCAATGATCTGCTCCAGAAAGTTACCCGATTTTGATGGTTTGTTGGATGAAGTGTCTGTCGTGCTCATTGCAACCAGCGTCTTGGAGGAGAAAGCCCTCTCTAACATAGAAGCCCGAAAAATATCAGACCCTTTTGGATCTGACCTGTTCATGCTTTAGAGGGAATGCATTATTTTAACGTAAAAAAACCTTTTGCCACCCAAAGTGATCATGGATTTCTCCATCACTCATGGCTGTTCAGTCAACAGCTGAGACTAACATTTTCCCGGCAAAGGGTACAGGTCAGACCGGCTTTTGGCTTGAGGTTTCCGGAATAGTGCCCACTGTATCACCCTACCTGATTCAGTCGCTCAACGCTGTTTATTCCACTCAGGACTTTTACACAAGCATCATAAAGACCTAGAATTGCAAGTTTTCCGATCGCGAACCATCAGAACAGAGATTACGGTAACCCTATGGTTATACTGCATACCAATTTTGGCGACATCAAACTGGAACTGGACGCCGAAAAAGCCCCCAAGACCGTGGCTAACTTTCTGGAATATGTAAAGAGCGGCCACTTTGACGGCACCATCTTTCACAGGGTCATTGATGGTTTTATGATCCAGGGCGGTGGTTTTGAACCGGGTATGGTTCAGAAAGACACTCAGGCAGCTATCGAAAACGAAGCGGATAATGGCCTGAAAAACGCCGTAGGTACCATTGCCATGGCCAGAACGATGGATCCTCATTCAGCCTCATCGCAATTCTTTATCAATGTCTCTGACAACCATTTCCTTAACCACACCTCCAAGACACCGGATGGTTGGGGCTACTGCGTATTTGGTCAGGTCACTGAAGGCATGGATATTGTGAACAAAATAAAGGCGACTAAAACCACCTTCCGTGCCGGTCATCAGGATGTTCCTGTTGATGACGTGGTGATTGAATCTGCGGTCGTGGAATAGGAAGCCCTGCGAATGAACATAAAGTTCATTTCTGATTTGCATTTGACACCCGAACGCCCGGACATTGTCCGGGCGTTCTCTTCTTTCATGCAGGAACAGGCCTCCCAATCTGACGCACTTTACATTCTGGGCGATTTCTTTGAGTACTGGGTAGGCGATGACGCTATGGAACCCTTTCATCATGACATAGCTCATCAGCTCAGAGCCTACACAGATTCTGGCAAACCATTGTTTCTGATGGCAGGCAATAGAGACTTTGCTATTGGCAAGGATTTCCTGAGAATGACCGGAGCCACCTGGCTCAATGATCCCTGCGTCATTGACCTGAATGGCGAGACGGTTCTTCTGATGCACGGGGACCTGCTCTGCACGGGTGACCAGCAATACCTTCGCTATCGGAAGGTGATCCGTAACCCCCTGGTTCTGGGCATCCTTCGCCTGACTCCGCGGAGTTACCGAAAAAAACTGGCTCAAAAATTACGCAGCAACAGTAAAAAAGCCAAATCCACGAAATCTCTGGCCATCATGGATGTCGCTCCAAAGGAAGTGGTTCGGCTAATGGAAAAGTATCAGGTCAAAACGCTGATCCATGGTCATACCCACCGTCCGAACACCCATGAAGTTGCGCTGACTTCAGGAACCGGCAAACGGATTGTTCTGGGCGATTGGGACCGACAGGGCTGGGTATTAACCTCTAATGAATCTGGGCTGAAGATGGATGCTTTCGAAATACAGTCAGTCCCACATCAGATCGTCAGCTAATTGCTGACGAGTCAAATCCTTCAGGCGGTGACCGGGACACCACTGTGAAAACGGAACTCTTCATCCGCGGACTCAATGGCTTCCCGTTCTACCCCTGCAAAAAAAGCCACCCGTTCTTCTATGGATTCATCAGAAATGCTTTCTGCCAGAGTCAGGTAATCCTTAAAATGGCGGCCTTCCGACTTAAGCAGTGACAGGTAAAACTTCTTTAGCTCATCATCAAGATAAGGGGCCAGCTTGTGGAATCGCTCACAGGAGCGGGCTTCGATGTAGGCACCAATAATCAGGGTATCCACCATTCGAGCAGGCTCCCAGGTTCTGACGTGCTTTCTAAGTACGCCGGCATAACGAGAAGCAGACAGCGGTTTGTAGGGGATACCCCGTTTTTTGATAATGGCCAGAACCTGTTCAAAATGCCTCAGCTCCTCACGGGCCAGACGGGACATTTTGTTGAGCAAATCAAAATGCTCTGTGTAGCGATACATCAGGTTCAACGCCGTGGAGGCCGCCTTTTTTTCACAATTAGCATGATCGGTTAACAGAATATCCTGATGTTTCAGGGCCTCTGCAATCCATTCATCCGGCGTTACACAGGGTAAAAAGGCATACAGCTCAGGAAAGCATACGGCCAGGCTCTGGTCACTCATTATTTCTATGTCTCTAAATTTCCGGGTCTCTAAAAAAAAGGCTCCAAACAACCAAGTCTCACTAAACGGCCCCGGTTAAATCTGGACGAAGGTTAAAATTTCGACACTACCTTACCTTTAAAGCTGAATGCTGTCATGGGTTCCTTGCCACTGATGGCAAGGACTTTTCAGCATTTCATTAATATATTAACGGTATTGATGCAAATCATTTTCTCCGATTCGGCTATTCAGTACGATGCCATTAGTCTATAAAAAACAATTAGAGCTGAGACCCCCTCAGGGTTATTGAAATCCTTAAGGTATAGAGGAGCAGGCCATGCAAGGAATACAACGAATACTGGTTATTGTTGATACTCGCAAAGCCCGTCATGTCGCACTCAATCGAGCCACCCAGCTGGCCAGGGCAGCCCATTGCAGCCTGCATATTCTGGCTCCGAACCCCAAACCTGACGCAACGTCTGCTGAGGTACTTACCGCCCTTAGCAAACATGTCGAAGCTGAAGGTATAGAGGTCGCCAGCCAGCAATTATGGAGAAATAACCTTCTCGACACCATTGTCCATGTCAGACAGTTGGAACGAAGTCATCTGGTGGTCAAGGATTTCCGGCAGGAAAGCTTTATGGAAAAACCTTTCTCAACGCCCACAGACTGGGCATTGCTAAGAAAAAGCAGAGTTCCTGTCCTGCTGGTTCGTCATGACCGCCCATGGGAAAATCAATCTATGCTTGCGGCCATTAAGGCCGATCCCGGAGACGCCGACCATCAGCAGCTGAATACGGCTATCATGGAAAACGCCAGGGCAGTCACAGACTATTTTGAGGCTGACCTGCATCTGGCTTCTGCCTACCCCACTATCATGCTGGCAATGTCTGACAAAGGAGATGGCCAGACCAACGAGGACCGTTACCTGAAGAACTGTCAGCATTTTGCCAAAGATTACGGTATTACTGAGGGTTCTATCCATCTGGTGCCTGCACCGGCCGAAACCATGATTCCGGATCTGACCCGTGAGCTGGCGACATCACTGTTGATCATGGGTACGAATGCCCGCTCAGGGCTCAGTGGACTTACTCTGGGCAATACCGCTGAAAAGTTGGCCAGCAATATCGACTGTGATCTGCTTGCCGTTCAATCCAGACACCACATGCTACCGCTGGAGCGTGAGCTGGAAGCATGACCGAAACCGAACCCGTTCCTGAATGCTACTTTCTGTCATTCCATTCAGGTATACAGAAAGTAGCCATAACCCACCAAACCTCCCCAACATCTCATCATCACGGCTCTTTACGGCAGCCTCAAGGGCGCTGTGAAACACATCAGTTCCGACAGGATTCAGGACGAAAACGGCGAGAGCTTCTATATTGTTCGGGTCAGACCGGAAAAAAGCGATCTTGGCACTTCCAACAAACCGTTAACGATTATTCCGGAAATACAGAGCAATGTCGTTATTCCCACAGGGAAAAAGTCGGTTCTGGATTTATGCTAAAACCGATCATCAGAGTCCGTCATGCTGTTCTGAGGGTAGCCTCAGGTGTATGAGCCTGAGTGAGAATAGACAGTTTATGACCAAAACCGGAATCCATTGGTTTGGATTCCTGACTAAACGGTTTCCAGTTTTTTTTGATAACGCCGGATTGAATTTGCTGAGGAAACTGATGGCCAACGAAGATTCAATATCAACCCCCAGCGACACTCTCCTGACAACACATGGGGTTGAAAACTCTGACACCAGTAACCTGCCTGTTTTCTCTATCAGACTGAATCGTAAGCTTTCAGCAGAAAAGGTATTGAGTGACGATCAGTTACCGGATGACAAAGCCGTTAAATGTAATCCGGCCTTTCAGCCCCTCACTGAAGAGTCCTCTCTAACTGAAGAGCAGGTATACTTTCATGCAGTTGAGGGAGGCAAAATTGCCAGTTATGCCCCCCGGCATAACACCATTGATCTCAACCAGTTATTGAGCGGAAAACATACAGTGCCTGCCGGTTTACAGAGACTGGCTACCCTGCTCTATACCAGGAAACAAGCAGCCAATGAGGATCTGATTGATCAGGTATTGTTCCGTCTTAATCATGATGCCAGTGACAGCCATTGCGATTGCGAGTCCAGCTATGGGCAGGCTTACGCCATCAACCTTCTGGGTCCAGCGCATCAACGACTTTTGATTGTGAACTATGAGGGTCAGCAATATGAACTCTATCCTTCTTCCTGAGTACGCCTGATACCAGGAATGCCCGTCGCCCATCCTGAGTTTCCTCCGGTTGGGTATTCTTTCTCACCCACAGGTAACCATTGTCGAGACGCGCTATGAACAAGAAAGAACTTGTTGAAAAGGTCGCGGAACAATCCAACCTTTCAAAGAACAAGGCAGAGCAGGCCGTCAATGCCTTCATTCAAAATACCCAGGATACCCTGGCAAAGGGAGATATCGTGCAGCTGATAGGATTTGGAACTTTTTCAGTGGTGGATCGAGCGGCACGCAAGGGAAGGAACCCGCAAACGGGCCAGGAAATTCATATACCCGCCTGCAAACTGCCTCAATTCAAACCCGGCAACAAACTGCGTGAAGTGGTGAAATAGGCAGACGACTCAAAGCTGTCTGCCGGATCATCACCCAAACCGCCATGATCAAAAAACACTGAAGACCGGTCAGGACAAAGCCAACAAGGCTTTTGTCCTGACCGGTCTTCAGTGAGTCTTTCATTGCAGTAAAAGTAATTGTTTGATTCACAGTCGTTAGAAAGACGCTTTTCAGCACTTATATCAAGCAATAATGTATTAAATTGATCAGAAACTGTATTTAAGCCCAATGGATATTACTGAACTTTCGCTGGCTGCTCCTCCTGAGTCCTCAACATAGTATGTATCCAAACCATCATTGATCGTCACATTCATGTTTTTCTCAGAAAATTTTGTGTAAGCATATTCACCATAAATCTTCATTCCCGGATTTAAATGATAGGCATAATTAAGTGATAAAAAAGTGTAAGTTGAATTGCCATCACCTTCGCTTTTAAAAGTAGTGTTTCTAAGATGGTGCGTGTCGAAGTCATCCGCTTTAACCAGGGGACTCCATTTTACTTGAGCACCAAACTCAGATTTTCCGCGTCTGTAGTTTCCGCCCAATCCCAGATACAATGTTGAAAATTTTTGCTCGTATGAAATGATAAGAGTGTCATCAGCAAAAGTGCCGACATATTGACCGAAACCGTAATTGTATGAGCCTCCTCGTGCCTCATACTGTGTTTTTTGACTTAACAGGCCGCCAGTAACACCCACTTTATAGTGACTTTGCGAAAGCAACCAATAAGAAGCACTCAGATCTATTGTGAAGGCTTTGGTTGTTTTTGTATCAGGGTGTTTTGATATGTGAGATGGTTCCGATATTCCTGATTCCCAGTCCCAGTCTCTATCTGTCATATGGCCATCGCCATCAGTTAAGGTCATCCAGTAGTTTGCAGTAAATGTCCAGCTTGCGTTTAAATCCCAAATTGCACCTAGCTTAATAACAGGCGCATTGTCAGTTTTCCAATCGAGTTGACTGACTTTCTCAGCGCCGAAATACACTAATTCGGTTGCCTCTCCATTTAAGACGCCCAACGAGCCTTCTAATGTTACTTTGGCATGTGCGCCGGTATCTGCAACGGCAAAAATCGGCAATAAAATTAGCTTTTTCATCACTCACCTCTAATAATTGAGGTGCCAGCATACGTGCCTATGATGCCGATCATCCCATGGCTCTCATAACATTGAGAATGGCTCGCTTTTTCTTCAGGTTCATTCTGTTCAGGTTACGTATGATTTCATCATCGACTTGGGTGTCGCAAATGGTATCGGCGGGTGAAGTCAGGTATTGGTTCCCCCTGCCCGTCGCCAACCATTCAAACGACACTTCCAGTAGTTCGGCCATTTTTCGGAGGTTTTCAAGACTGGGGCTGCTCATTTCAGTTTCCCACTGAGCCAGAGCACTCCGGGAGACACCGATCATATCAGCCAAAACTTGTTGAGAATAACGCTTTTCCTTGCGTGAACGAAGGATCCTTGTTGTCAGGTTCATCCTTGAACTCTCGTTGATAATCGAAAAAAATACTTTATTAAAATTCAGTGTAACACATGCTCTGGTAATGACCGGTTGTAATTAGGAAACCCTTTCTTCACAACCCTGACCTCTAATCTGCTTTTACGATCAGACCGGTATCCAGGGCTGGCCTCAATGCATCCAATACCTGCCCGGACTCAATCACTTTCAGGCACTGGTTATCTACGCAGCTGGTCTTCCTGTGATTCCCGGCACTGACACAGGGCGAACAGGGCAATCCGGCATAGATGGGCGTTGAATTCCCGAGGGCACCATAAAGTGCAGGCGTTTCTGGCCCAAATATCACAAAAGTTTTCAGTTCTGTGACGGATGCAAAATGGGGAGGGCCTGAATCATTGGACAACATCAGTTCAGAGATCGAGTAAAGGGGGACCAGTTCCCTGAACTCAAAAGCTCCGGCAGTGTTGAGACAGCGCTCATGATTAACCTGCTGTCTGAGCATTTCAGCTTCCGGACGCTCTGCCGGAGCACCGGTAATCACCACCAGAATGTCGGAGTATTCAGCCAGCAAGCTCTGAATAACATCCACATAACGATCTTTCATCCATCGTCTTTGGGGGAGCAGGTCACTGGCATTCGGGTTCACCAATACCAGACGCTGGATACCGGGCTTAAAGTCACTGTAGAGAGATTTCAGCTTAGTGACGACCGATGACCTCAGGTCACTGTTCACTTCCGCTCTGGCCAGTTCAATAGTCTCGTCAAATCCATCTTTTTGATAAGGCTGATGCGGTGCATTTTGAGAAGCCTTTACCAGAGTCATAAAGTTTCTGGAAATATGACGGTGAGGGTTGTACATCACCGGATGAGTTAAGTGATTACCCCGGTAAAGCCCCTCTTCGTGAACCCGATCAAAACCTGTCCGGTTGCCGGCACCGCTGAGACGGGTAAGGATGGCTGTAAAACGGGAGAACAACTCCAGATCAATAACCGTATCAATCTTCTTTTTTCGACACCAGATCAGGAATTTAAGGCTACTGAGTGCCAGACTGAAAAGGTTATCTGGTTTAATCAGGCAAATATTGTCCCGGTCAACGGTATTTAATAAATGCAGGCTGACTGCATTTTTCTCAAAAATGACAAAATGTAAGGTTTTGCCCTGCCCTTTCAACCAGCGCATGGAGGGGTCAGCCAGAATGGCACTGCCCATTTCAGACAATTCAATAAACAGTACATTGCTGGAAACTGTTTCTTGCCCCTTGCGAATCCAGTCAAAAGGCCAGAAAGCCAGTTTCAAAAGCAAGCAGAGCGGGACACCTACATAGTGATCAACCCATCGCATAGTATCTACTTTCACAAGTTGGCTCCCTTAGCTACATTGGACTTTCGTCCTGCAAATACAAATACCGTTGCTATGGTGAAATTAAATAGCATGCCTGCCAAAACACCAGACACGAGCGCCAACTGTTTGTATTCCAAAAAGAAAGGCACAAAGCTCGTTAATAAATAATAGGTACCCCAGTTGGGAATAAAACTGACCACACACATAGCCAGATACTTACTCCATTGCTTCAGTTTTTTCTCCTTGGGGACATGGGAATAGGTAAAGTTACGATTCCAAAACCAGTTCCAACTGGCAGCGACCCAATAGGAACCTCCTCTGGCCATCAGGTGAGGAACTCCCAGCCACTGGCCTAACAGGGTGTAAACACTCATATCCACCAGGAATCCACTGGCTCCTACCATACCGAACTTGGTCAGTCTCTGCCCCAACAGAAACAGTTTATTGAATAGGGTTCCGGATTGCTTCATGCGAACTGCCAGCTCGTCCTGATAAAGAGAGCGCAAACAGTGAACGGACAAGACAAGAGCCAGCAGCGCAAGTACAAACTGTAAATACATAATCACTTTGTAGGAGCGAAAACCATTGTCGTATAGCGGCAGTACGACCACACACAACAGACCCAACAGGATAAAGACTACACGACTCTTAAAGCCCGATTTCAGTTTACTGGCCAGAAAATCCCCTATTACTGCAGCCAGAATACCCACCCAGGCACCCAGAAAAATATCAAACGGCCAATGCGCCCCTACAACAACGCGTGATAATGCAGAAAAGGCTGCAACCAAAAGAATCAGATATTGAATGCGTGATTTTAAATAAAGAAACGCAAGCCCAACTAAAAGAAAAACCGTACCGCTATGCCCTGAAGGCATAGTATCTGTTTTTAGTACAGGCCCCAGGACATTCACGGCTTCAAGCCCCAGCTCGCCGACAGGACGTAAAGAGGAAAGAAGAGCCTTACCACCACTCAGCAAGAGATCACCCACTAGCATGGTGAAAATAATAGCCAGCTGTTTATCGGGCATTTTGTAGAACAACAACATGGCCAGGGGAAAGAGGAAAAAGCCATCTCCAAGGTTGGTTAATAACACCCAGAAAATAGCAGTGGGTGATTCAGAACCCCATTCATTAATATGATAAAAAACTGAATGATTAAGCGGAGTCACTGAGAACACAGCCACAAAGGGCAGCAGAAAGCAACTGGCTTTATATATTGTTGAGCGAGACCGGCCAGAACCTACTCCGAGCAAATCGGACATTCCTTATATAACCTCAATACCCTATGAAAACAGCTCTCAGTAATAAAAATGATGATTCACCCTGAATAGATGAAAAATGTTTAACAGTAAAAACCAAGTTACTACAGACAGTAGAATATGCAAAGACCGTATAAAAAACAGATATGAACCCAATGTGAAACTAAAGGAGTATGGACGGATGCAAAGATAGAAAGTTTCAAAAAAAACCATCAATAAACCATCGATAGGATTTCCTGTAAAAAACTACTCAATGAGCCGGTTTACACTGGTAAAACTGGAATCGATTAACCGTAACAGTATCAACTCCGGACTCTGTTTCATCGACCAGACTGCACGAAAAGTTCTGTATTTCAAGATGATCATTCCCAGGAACTGATTGCTTGTCCCGCACCAGCAGACCATAACTATCGGCTTCTGGTTTACCATGCCAGAAATCAAACTGGGTTAAACGGTCGGCCAACACTTGAACGGGCTCTGGATAGGCGTACCAGGCTATACGACTGGCCTTAGTCCAATTATCCACCATCAGAACCGGTTCCACCCCCTCTTCTTCCTGCCACTTCTGCCTCAATAGCTGTGCCTGTTCAGCTGCCGCTTTCCAGCCCACCAGATCCTTAATGGCTGATGCCATGAAAGGGAAAGTAGAAAGAGGCATAAATGCCAGAAAGAAGAACACGAAGACAATCAGTCCAATTGACAGGAAGGAGGAAAAAACAGCCAGACTCTTCAACCACCAATGGGACCAGCCAAGGCAGATCCAGTAGGCCGACAAAGGCGCCAGTAGTGTCCAGCCAAGGGCTGGCCAGTTAGGCAACACAGTACCATCACCGGCAGACCAGCCAATAACAACCAGTACCGGAAAAGCACTCCAGACAATCAGCCAGCAGGATGCCCTGTCCTCCTCCGGGATTCGTTTCCTGATCAGTGAAAAAGCAGCGGCTATGGCGGCCACATAAGCCAGAATGGAATAAAGAAACATTTGTGCTAACTGCATGACCAGTGCATCTTTCAAAGACCACTCCTCAACTCCGACACCACGATCAAACTGATAAGCCAGAGAAGCCCAATCGTTGTCAGCATTCCAGACTAATACGGGAGAGATCAATATCAGTGCTATCAGGGCGGCCAACCATGGACCGGCCTGTCGAAGCCAACTCAGTCCCTGATACTGAATCATGAACAGGGTCATGCCCAGGGGCAGGAATATCGCAGTGTATTTACTCAACCCTGCCAGCCCGTAAACGATGCCCAGACCCAGCCAATACAGCAAACGATTTTGATTATGGATACGGTAAATCAGTTCCAGAGACAAAAGACCAAAGACCATCAGAGGCAGATCGGGCACCAGCCCCCACCCCATCAGTTGCAGCATAGGTGCCGTATTGATCAGAAAGACGGCAACCAGCCCCACCCAGGCTGGGCCATCAGGAAAGAGAATCCCGCTGAGTCTAAACACCAGATAACTGCTCAACGCATAAAGAATCGCAGGGACAAGCCTTACTGTAAATTCATCGTAACCCAGAGGGGCTATCAAGGTCTGTAACCAACCCACCATAGGCGGGTGATCAAAATAACTGAGGGCCGGATGCAGGGCATAAAGTGCATAGTGAGCTTCATCGACACCCAGCGATACTCCGGGTGCCATGGCTAAATGAATCAGGAGCACCACAATAATGATACCCCAGGAGGCAACTCGCCCTCGTTCCTGCATGAAACCCCCGGTTAAAAGGATTGGATAAAGCCTTCAACCATCATTCCACTACCATTTTGCATTCTTTATCAGGCAGATGGTGGGCAAACTCTTTGAATCTGTTTACAGCTTTCTCCAAACTGAAACAGATCAAACCGGCCTATTACTCTACGACAAGTGCTGTCTAAAAAAAAGTCAATTAATGAATGATGATCATTTCATTTTGATCCAGTCCTGCAGGTTAAAGACCAAGGATCTGTATAAGGGGAATATGGAAAAAATAGCGAAATCAGACAGGAAGCATTGGACGAGCCGGTCATTTCCGACCCATCCGGCAACGCGCTTTAAACGGCCAGCGTCAGAAACAGACCCGCAATAGTAGCACTCATGAGGTTTGAAAGTGTACCAGCTACAACCGCTTTCAAACCAAAACGAGCGATGTCATGACGACGGTTAGGTGCCATGGAGCCCAGACCACCCAGCAAAATAGCAATGGATGAAATGTTAGCGAAACCACACAAAGCAAAGGTCAGAATCGCCTGGGAACGATCAGACAACAAGGCAACACCGGCTTTCGCTGCTGCTTCAGCATCGACATAGTTTGCCAAACTACTGAAAGCAACAAACTCGTTAACGATCATTTTTTGACCCAGGAAGCTGCCCGCAGTCAGAGCTTCAGACCAAGGTACACCGATCAGGTAAGCCAGAGGAGAGAATGCATAACCCAGGATCAGCTCGATAGTCAGGTCCGGATAACCGAACCAACCACCAGCCCAGCCCAGCAAACCGTTGAGCATGGCAATCAGGGAGATGAAAGCCAGTAACATAGCACCGATCATGGCAGCCAGTTTGAGCCCACTGGCAGCACCCGAAGCAGCCGCATCGAAAATGTTAGCTGGCTTATCTTCAGCGTTCTGCTGCTCAATGTCGTCTATATCATCATAAGGTCTCTCGGTTTCAGGCTTGATAATTTTTGCCATCAACAGGCCACCCGGAGCTGCCATAAAACTGGCAGCAATCAGGTACTTAAGCTCAACCCCCATACTGGCATAGCCCACCATGACCGCACCGGCAACGGAAGCCAAACCACCCACCATAACGGCAAAGAGTTCGGACTGAGTCATGCGGCTGATGAAAGGACGAACCAGCAGAGGTGCTTCAGTCTGGCCAACAAAAACGTTAGCAGCAGCAGACAGTGATTCTGTGCGACTGGTGCCGAGTAATTTGCGCAGAGCACCGCCAAGTAGTTTGATGACAAGCTGCATGATACCAAGGTGATAGAGCACCGCTACCAGAGCCGCAAAAAAGATAATGACTGAGAGAACATGGACAAAGAATATAAAGCCCAGTTTGAAGCTGGCCAGTTCGCCAAAGAGAAAACCAATACCATTATTAGCATATCCCATAACAGCATTTACGCCGTTGGTAATAGCTTCCAGAATGTATTGTCCGGCGGGGATATACAGAACAAATGCGCCGATACCTGCCTGAATGGCAAAGGCACCACCCACCGTTCGCAATTTTATTGCTTTACGATTGTCCGAAAGCAGTATTGCAATACCCAGCAGGACTGCGATTCCTACCAGGCTTATAAGCATGTGTTGCATGGGGATGATCACCTTTAAACAGAGTCTCGGGGCATTATACTTATATATTTATTGGCTTTAGTAGAAAGTAATTACCGAATAAAAACATAATAATGACAAACCCTATCTAAAATTCGCCTCAGGTATCAGCAAGGATGATAAGCGTTTCTTTGACCTTCCCGCACTTATCAAAATAACGACTACTCTTGTTAAAGGTCAGCCCGCCCTCGACCCAAGCAACCTAAAAAATTGCTACAAAAGTACTCTCTGACTAAAATCTTTGGCTGATGGTTATTCGTTGGTGTAATTAAAGATAACTTCATTCGAGGCGGTGCACCCAATCATGATCTCTCCGCCTTTTCAGGTAACTGCACAGGACCGGGTTGCGTTGCACCCACCCATTTCAGGCCTGGCTTCTTTTACAACTGCGATCCAAACCCGGGCTCGTGTGCCGTCAGTCACGACTACAGACAAGACAACGGACAAATTGTCAACATTAATTTAACGGTCCCATCTGGCTCGGAGGAAATACTACCGTTTGTCGCAAATGGTGGCAGGGCGGAAGCGCCTTTCCATTTTCAAATACCCACTGTTCGTCTGTTCTGTTCGATAAAATTCGTATGAGTCTACGCCCCCGGGACCATTCTTTGGTACTATGATTGCCTCGTCTGATAGATTAACACTGGCGCATTGATTGTATGGAACTGACCGGCTCTCAACAGAGGGTAACTGAGCATGTAAATGGACATGCCCTTTGTATAGCAGTAGCCGGTTCAGGTAAGACTACTACCCTGGCCTTTCTCATTAATGAGTTACTGAACCAGGGTGTTTCCCCTCGACGCATCGTGGTCATGATGTTCAACAAGTCAGCCCAGCTGGACTTTACCGACAAGCTCCGCAGGCGATGCCGACAGTGGCCGGTTCTTCCAAAAGTCCGGACCTATCACTCAACGGGCCTGAGACTTTTGAAGTCGCTCGAAGAGTGGGGGTTGAGATCGCCCTACAATCATCGCCCCCTGACAGAGAAAGAGATCGAGCTGAAAGTCCGTGAGCTTTTGCTGGCATTAGCGCCTGACGTGCTTAAGGACAGGATCAAAGCAGACAGCGCCCGATACATTGAAGTGGCTGCCGGTTTTATCGATAACGTTAAGGCCAGTTTGGACAAGCCTTCCACAGTCCTGATGCAGGCAGACTATCCCGATCATTTTCAATTTCTGGTGGAACTTTTTGAAACCTTTGAGCAATGGCGCCACCAGCATCGCAGAATAACCTTTATGGATATGCTGTACGACACAGTATGTTTGATAGAAGCCAACCCGGAAATCATCCCCCACATCACCAATAAAATAGATCGAATTATAGTGGATGAATACCAGGACACTTCAACCTTGCAACACAGGTTGACACGCATCATCGCTGGAGACAGAGCCAAAGTGATTGCCGTAGGCGACCCCGATCAAACCATCTATGAATTTGCCGGGGCCAATATTCAGAATATTCTCCGGCACTTCGAAGCGGATTATGCCCGCACCGATGCCGTTCACGAGTTGACTCTGCCTCATACCTTTCGCTATGGCCACGAGATCGCCATGGCAGCCAGCCACCTGATCAGTCGTAACAAAAACAGAAAAGATGTGATCTGTATTGCTCATCCGGACAACCCGGATTCAAGCATCTCAATCTCACAGGGAGCTGGCGAAGATACAGAGCGGGTATTGGCAACCATTCAACAGCATATTTCCGGCTCCGGGTCGCAGATCGCTGTGCTTTTAAGAGTCTGGGCACAATCGGTGCCATTGGAACTGAGGTTGTTGGCAAGCGGTCTACCCTACCAATGTGATGGCCCTTACCTGTTTGACCGTCCTGAAATATCAGCCTTGATCGCTGCCCTGAGAATAGCCTCGGGTGACTTGCAGCACTTAAACCCTGCCGCTCGATATGAGGTATTGTCTTTGCTGTTTACCCTACCTCATCTAGGCGTAAAAGCGGCTCTGGTCAAGCAACTTTCCGCCAACCTTCAAGAGCACAATCAACTTTGGGGGAAAGAACTGGGCCTGTCAGCCAACAAAATCGCTGGCATCACTAATTATCAACGACAGAAACTGTACGACAGGGCTGAGATATTGCTGTCACTGGAAAAAACATCGAATCAGGAGTCTGCCACTGCGGTACTGCAACGCTACATTCAACGCACGGAACTCAGAGAAAGTCTGCAATCCATGAGCCTCAACGATCAGAGAACGGAAGAGCAATTGCTGGCTATCGATGGTTTTCTCAGTTACCTGAGAAAAATGAACCTCACCGTCAGTGACAGCTGTTTGCATCTGGACGAATTGAGATCCAGACAGAATCAACAAACCAGACACTCTGGGCAGCATGCCTATGACCAATCAGAACAGATCGTGATCAGTTCCTGCCATCGGGCCAAGGGACTGGAATGGCCCATCGTTCTGATCCCAGGACTGACCCAAAAATACTGGCCGTTCAAAAGAGAGGATGAACTGACTCCGGGCAGCAGTGAAGATCTGGAAGCTGAAAGGAGACTACTTTACGTCGCCATGACCCGGGCCAGAGAAAAACTCTATCTGTTTACCGGCAACGGTTCCCTGAACACCAAAACCAACAGCTGGATGAATAACGACTCACAGCAGATCAGCCTATTTCTAAAAGAAATGCAGATCCCCCACGTCAAATCCGTTTGCCAGTCACTCAATCAGACTTCTGAAGATGAACTGGTCAATCAACTCAAAAAAACTGGTCTGACCAGAGCGGCACGTCAATACTTTCAGGCAATAAAGCCGAATCTGGCACAACGGCTTGAAACAATTCCTTCACTGGCAGAAAAGCATCGCTCCAAGCCTGCCTCTTCACCACGCAGTCCGGCCTATCTATCAGCACGACAGAACATCTTTCGCAGGGAAGAGCCAGAAAACGCACCCTGGCAGGTGAACCGGAGACTCAAACACAGCATTTTCGGAGAGGGTAAAGTCATTGAAGTCAATGACACCAACTTTGTCATCCTGTTTGACAGGCAGCATAGTGTAAAAAGATTTGCCCGCAATGAGCAGGTTTTACATCTGTTTGAATTACTTTGAACGCTCCGCCAACCGACTGATAGAAACCGTAAAGCCGCTTCTGGCTTTCTCTTCAATACTTATCATCCAGGTAATTTTGTGTGTTCTGCCAATGAATGGCGAAAATACCATCCCTGAACTATACATTATCCCGGAAAATAAAAAGGCCGAAGGACTGTGAATGAATAGCAGGTTCCTGATCATACTTATCAGGTTTTACCAACTGGAAAGGTTAGCCAAGGTAGGCCGCTTATAAAGTATTTATCACTCATCAATCTCATACTGGATGCAATCAAAAAAAGAGGCTGCTTCAGGCAGATTAGGTTTGGCTGTTCATTTGCTTCTGGCAAATCAATTACCCTGATTAAGGACACGAATAATGAAAATATCCGGTAAACCGATAACGATACTCTCATGCTTAATATTTATATGTTCAGTTGCCCATTCAGACATATCGAAAGAACAACAACTTAACTTATTGAGCCACTACAATAATGCATCGTTAGTTGAAGACGGTCTGAAACTGGTAGGCATTAGTTCCAGGCTGGCAGTTTCTACCGTGATCAGTTATGGATTCTGGTACGGCATCTGCAAATCAAACGAGCCGCTATCTATCCTTACGGGTCGGTTTGACCTATCCGATATAGAAAGAAATAATTTACAAGAGGTCAAATCTTCTTTTTGTAATCAACTCGCATCCATTATTACCTCTACTGAGGTTGCTTTGGCCGGACATGTACGACCCTGGCCTTTTGCTCAGCCGCTTCGATTTGTTGGAACAGGATTCATTGCCTACAGAGCGCACAATAACGACAATCCTTATTTTACACCCATAATAACAATGGCTTACTTTACGCACGAGATAGTGGCCAGGACGATAGCCGGAGCCTCTGTCATACAGGCTCTGAGGAATGATGACAGACCTGAAATCCATCCTGAAGATTACGCTCACAGTGAATATACTATGTTGAAATCAATCGCTGGCATGATGGTCGGGACAATAGTTCATAACGAGTTTATTGCCAAGGGCTCTTCTCGAGTAGAAGCCATCTTTGCTTACGTGATATCTGCTTCAGTAACACAGGCTTTAACTTCATTATTCTCTTTACCACCCTCTAATTCAGGCGATAGTCATGCCTTCGAGCCAGAAAGAACAGCAGCAAACTTAGCCGGAGCCGGAGTCATAGCCGGATCAATAGCCGGAGCCACAGCCGGAGCCATAGCCGCTGGAACCGCCTTTGACCGACTCTTGTTCATAGCCGCAGTTAGCACTCTGTCTTTATCGCTACCCAAATTTGAATCTTCATCCCAACTTAAAGACAAAATCAATGCTGGAGCTATGTCCGGGCTCATAGTCGGCGCCGGAGTCATGAAACTTCTGACAATACAAAACTCAAACCTGGACTCAAATCATTTATTAAGAAACGTTGCTATTACTCTGGCTCCTGCATTGGCTCTCGCTCTGATCAATGGCGTTTCAAACTATGACATCTATGGTTTCTCACTTGAAGAAAGTTTCACCGAAACAGCCCGTAACCAATGGAAGAAGTTTTATGCTCCTTTGGATTATTTGCGCACCTTGTTTAATTGACAGATAGTTGTTTTGAAAGCTTGGCGAAACGGTTGGATGACATTCAATCTGGACTGACTTTTCTCTTCGCCCGGGCCTCTTGCCCGGGCGATTTAACAAAAGCCCCCTTCCGACTTTTATGACCGTCTACGTCCAAAAACACCTTTGATCGTTCCAGACAAAAATTGCTCCTGACTCATATAGCACGACAGTTAACGCCTGCCAATGAATGGCGAAAATACCGTAGCTGAACTATATAGTTTCTTGCCAGCAGTGTGGGTCAAATGACTAGAGCAGCATGAGAGTTCCTGTTTGTGCTGATCAGGTGAAGCCGTCTACTCCCACGGGAGTGTATTCACGCTTCATTTACTCATTAAAAGCCAGTATCCGGTTTAAGGATATAAATAATGAAAATACACGGTAAATTGTTACCGCTGTTCTCGTGCTTGGTATTTATAGGTTCATTGGCACATTCAGGCGCATCAAAGGAAGAAAAATATTACTTGTTGGGTCACTTCAATAATG
>NZ_JAHHPQ010000464.1:0-1644 GCF_024606245.1 Endozoicomonas sp. SESOKO2 | reverse complement strand
TGAAGTATTAAGGGATATGGCTTTCTTTGTAATGTGGGGTTAATTTACCGTTTATGAACAAACGAAAAACGTGTGGTTGGAGTGAGGAGTACCTTTGTCACGTTCTTGGACTGGTTAAATAATGTTCATGCATTTGCCCTGGCCCCTTGACGGAGTTACGACTCACATGTGTTTGTTATGTTGCTACTGTTTGGCTCTCGACTGAACTAAAATGGTTGCTGAGAGTAACAGAGCCAAAGGTATAGCCAAGGGTTGTAAACCTTCTGAAATAAGTGGCTCATGGCGATAATGAGATATTTTTTTTGTAAACACGCCTTGTGCCGTATTGAAATCAAAATGCACCTCATTAGTTGATTTTTTGTATTTTATTTCTACAGGCTCGAATAAATACTCTCGAGCTTTAGTAATGGATAAACCCGGTCTGTCTCCAGCAGAATCAAAAATTATTAACTCACTATTGTCATTACAGCCACCACAACATTGACTATCAGATCTATCACTCCCCGGACGGTAGGGACATTGATCACAATTTACAGGTTGAGCTTTGATTGTCAACTGATTTTCATCGCCACTAAATCTAGTAACACGAAAAACAGGAGTTATTCCTTTATTAGAATTACTTAATTTAAGAGTTGGAATATCCAACCAAATAATTGAATTTTCTTTTAACTCAGATATTGCATAATTTAAGGAAACTCCAGAAAGTAAACAATTATCAATTAATAATGCAAAAAATGAAGTTTCTCCTAAATAAGGAAAACTTACTTGAGGACATAAACTCTGGTTGTCTGTAAATGAGAACTTTTCGGGATGATCCCACATTTCTGATTGAGGCATTGAGTTATCAGATGATTTACAACTAATTTGGCTGGTATTTATACCAGTTGTAACCTCTCCTTCAGCTATCAATGAATAACTATCATCTTGATTCTTAAATGTTGTCTGGAAAAAAGTAGTCAATGCGTGAGTGCTTTGCACTTGAATCAACGAACAAAGCAACACTGAATCCAGCAAGAAGGGGTGATGATGTATTGAGTTTTGATAAAACACAGCTAACCTCCTTTCCTTGAGCATTCAAGAAAATGGTCTATGCATAGACATATTAAGATATTTAGAGGATTTTGCCTGTATTTTTGCAACATAATCGGGATAGGGCATAGCATCACGACTCTGCTCACCGAGTAAAAGGAGCTACAAGTTGTAACTCCCCCCCCAGTCGAGTCGCCCAAGGGAACCTCCCCCTCAGCATCGGGTAGAAGGAGCTAAAAGTTATAACTCCAACCCCCTCAGATCCCAGCGTGCGGATTTCCCGCACCGGGCTCTTCGACATTTGACTTACAGCACTGCATTAATACGCAACTTCCAGAAGGGGGATTCTTATCTTCGGTTTCAGTAACGGCATAATCTGTTTAAGGCGATTGAATGCCTCCCAAGTCACCTTGCCCTTTCGGCTTCGCTTACTGAGCATCCTGCGCCAATATCTCTCCATAAACCGATACACCTTGCAAAGGCTATGAAAGTTCCCTTTCCGGTTGCGAGTACAGTAATGGGTGAATCCAAGGACATAGACCCCCCATCTTTGATCCCGAATTTTCAAACAGCAGCTTTGGTTACAGACCGGGAAGATCTGCACAAGATGCCGTG
>NZ_JAHHPQ010000052.1:0-1321 GCF_024606245.1 Endozoicomonas sp. SESOKO2 | reverse complement strand
GTACTGAACAGAGTATCTTCACAGGAGGGAGCGCCAACTCTTCGGCAATATCCGTGTTTTTGATTTCCGATGCCTGATCCAGCGTCTTGCCTTTCATCCACTCTGTTGCCAGAGAGCTGGAGGCAATAGCAGAGCCACACCCGTAGGTTTTAAAACGGGCATCTTCAATCACACCCTCGTCGCTGACCTGAATCTGAAGACGCATTACATCGCCACAGGCAGGTGCTCCGACCATCCCGGTACCGACCTTATCAGATTTGTCGTCAAGCTTGCCGACGTTTCGGGGATTCTCGTAGTGATCGATTACTTTTTCACTGTATGCCATGATATTTTCCTCCCACCAGGTTCGATATTAATGTGCTACCCACTGAACAGTACTCAGATCTACGCCATCTTTGTACATGTCCCACAGAGGCGACAGCTCACGCAGTTTTTCTACAGCCTCTCTCACCTGGGCGACAGCATAATCCACTTCTTCAGCCGTTGTGAAACGACCAAAGCTGAAACGCAGTGAACTGTGTGCCAGTTCATCGCTGACGCCCAGTGCGCGCAGCACATAAGACGGCTCCAGACTGGCTGAAGTACAGGCCGATCCGGAAGAAACAGCAAGATCTTTCAGGGACATAATCAGAGACTCACCCTCTACGAAGGCAAAGCTGATGTTGAGATTACCAGCAACGCGGTGCTCAAGGCTGCCGTTGACATGCACTTCTTCCATGTCTGAAATACTGTTCAGAAAACGCTGACGGAGTTTCAGGCTGTGCTCGTTGTCAGCACCCATCTCTTCCCTGGCGATACGACAGGCCTCACCCATACCCACAAGCTGATGAGTAGGAAGAGTACCTGAACGCATACCACGTTCATGACCGCCACCATGAATTTGAGCCTCAATACGAACACGCGGCTTGCGACGTACGTACAAAACACCCACACCTTTAGGACCATACATTTTGTGAGCAGATAAAGACATCAGATCCACTTTGAGGCTACTCAGATCAATTGGAAGCTTGCCAGCACTCTGGGAGGCATCTACGTGAAACAGAACCTTGTTAGCACGGGTGATTTCACCAATGGCTGCGATATCAGTAACCACACCAATCTCATTATTGACATGCATGAGACTGACCAGAATGGTGTCTTCGCGCAAGGCATCACTGACCTGCCCGGTGGTAATCATGCCTTCAGAGTCTGGTTCAAGGTAGGTCACCTCATAGCCTTCACGCTCCAACTGACGGCAGGCATCCAGGACCGCTTTGTGCTCAATCCTGGAAGTAATGATGTGCTTGCCTTTTTTGCTGTAGAAGTGCGCCACACCTTTAAT
>NZ_JAHHPQ010000463.1:0-1092 GCF_024606245.1 Endozoicomonas sp. SESOKO2 | reverse complement strand
ATTCCGGGTAATCCTCCGAACCTGCTGAGCCTGCCACAGGGCTGTCCTTTCCAGGAGCGTTGCCCTCATGTCATCCCACGTTGCCAGCAGGAGGCCCCCCCTCTGGAGAACTTTGGTGACGGTCGCCAGAAAGCCTGTTTCTGGACACCTGATACCCCCGTTAATACTTCCGGCAGGGAGGTGGCAGCATGAGCCTTCGGCGCAACAAAGATAGCTTTCAGCGCAAAAATAGCCTTCAGCCTATTTTGAAAGTTCGGGATGTAAAGGTTCACTTCCCGATTCATAAAGCCAAAAACTGGCCCTGGGAGAAATCCCCGGTTCTGAAAGCCGTTGATGGTGTCAGTTTTGATCTCTTCGAAGGAGAAACTCTCGGCGTCGTGGGTGAGTCTGGTTGCGGCAAATCAACACTGGCCCGCTCGATCATTGGTCTGGTGAAAGCTACAGAGGGTGAAATCCTTTGGCAGGAAAGCAATATTGCCGGGCTACCAGAAAAAGCCATGAGAGAGATCCGCAAAGATATCCAGATGATCTTTCAGGATCCTCTGGCGTCACTGAACCCGAGAATGACCGTAGGCGATATCATTGCCGAACCTCTGCGCAACTATTATCCGGAACTCTCGAAAGATGACATTCTTTCTCAGGTTCGTGAAATGATGGCCAAGGTAGGTCTTCTGCCAAACGTGATTAACCGTTATCCCCATGAGTTCTCTGGTGGTCAGTGCCAACGGATTGGTATTGCCCGGGCACTGATTCTCAAGCCGAAGCTGGTGATCTGTGATGAGCCGGTGAGTGCTCTGGACGTTTCCATTCAGGCGCAGGTAGTTAACCTGCTGAAAGAGCTTCAGAAACAAATGGGTCTGTCCCTGATCTTTATTGCTCACGACCTGAGCGTAGTGAAACACATCAGTGACCGGGTCTTGGTGATGTATTTGGGTAATGAAGTGGAAACCGCCAAAGCTGAACCCATGTATGATACTCCGCGTCATCCTTATACCAAAGCTCTGCTGTCAGCGGTGCCTATCCCTGATCCGGAAATGGAAAAAAAGAAGGAGATTGAACTGCTGGAGGGCGACCTGCCATCGCCTATCAATC
>NZ_JAHHPQ010000051.1:0-6262 GCF_024606245.1 Endozoicomonas sp. SESOKO2 | reverse complement strand
TGACCACGGAAGATTATTTGCACGCCATTATTTACCACAGTGATGGACAACTGTCGGTGTTTTCTTATCAAGACCAGGTCAATGTCCATCGTTTTGACACCACCATTAAGCCTGCGACAGCAGAGTCCATGCGTCCTGTTTTTGTCGGTGATAACGTCTATCTGGCCGTTGAAAATGCTGATATTGAGGGAGGTAGTCGGCAGGTACAGATGCAAGCAATTTCACTGGGTATTGAAAACTATAACTATCAAAAACCCGCTGCCGCTTCATCGTCCGCAGGATCGTCTTCGGTACTTCCAGATTGGGGAATTGGGCTAATTGCAGCGGGCACTGTGCTGGCTGTATCGGTTGCTGTTATCGTAGTCGTCAAGAGGTTTAAAAAGCAACCCCTTGGAACAGAAGCGGAAACCCACGAATTGCTCTCCTTTTGACATCCTCCCCCCACTTGAAGAGGGTATCACAAAAATGCTGTCAACATGCTAGCATACAAACCATAAAAAGCTGCTGAAAAAATACCGTACCATCGATAAAGCCAGTGACGTACATTCGTAGTGCTTGAATCCAAAAAACCTCCAAAGCATTACAATTTAATTGGTTAGCGCGATTTTGTGACGTAAAAGTAATTTTTGAGAACGGTTACCAGCTGCTCCTGCATTGCTCTGGCTCCTGCATCCACGCAGTCGTGCGGTTGCTATAAATTGGAGTTTTTCCCGCTCACCCGCATGTTTCTGCATGATGACTCCTCATAGTCTATATATACGAACACAAATACGATTAGTCTCATCATTATTTTTCATGGTACTCTCTCAATGAGCAACAGCCCGATGAAAGATCAGTATCGGCAAAGCCCAACTATCTACACAAAGTCGTCTTTATTATTATTGTCACTTGTCGTTTGTTTTCCAAGCTGGAACAGCTGGGCCAGCACTATTAAGCTGGACAATGATCATTTCAATCAATACCTGAGTACCGACCACCCGGTCATAAATACGCCTACTTTAGCCCGTACTTTATCCAGTCCGGTGTCACCTCCAGAAGTTTCATCTGCTGTCCCATCAATATCAGCTCAACCATCAGCCAGCACATTGAACGCTACTTCTGTAACACGTACTTCAACCACTTCGGTATCACCGTCAGTAATTTTATCCGCTGTTCCATCGTCATCAGCACAGCCTTCAACCAGCGCATCGACCACTCATTCTGCGGCACGTACTTCATCCAGTTTGGTGTTACCTTCGGAAGTTTCATCTGCTGTCCTATCGTCATCAGCACAGACTTCAACCAGCGAATTGAGCACTCATTCGATAAGACGAACTTCATCCAGTTCGGTGCCACTTTCTGAAGTTTCATCTGCTGTCTTATCGTCATCGGCACCGCCTTCAACCAGTGAATTGAGTACGGCTTATGTAGCGGGAACTTTATCCAGTTCGGTGTCACCGTCAGTAGTTTCATCTGCTGTCGTATCGTCATCAGCACAACCACCGACCAGCGTGTCGATCACTCATTCTGTGGGACGTACTTCATCCAGTTCGGTGTCACCTTCAGAAGTTTCATCCGCTGTCCTATCGTCGTCAGCACAGCCTTCAACCAGTGAATTGAGCACTCATTCTGCAGTCCATGCTTCACTCAGTTCGGTGTCACCTTCAGAAGTTTCATCCGCTGCCCCATCGTCATCAGCGCAGCCTTCAACCAGTGAATTGAGCACTCATTCTATAGCACGAACTTCATCCAGTTCGGTGCCACTTTCTGTGGTTTCATCTGCTGCCTCATCGTCATCGGCACAGCCTTCAGCCAGTGAATTGAACACGACTTCTGTAGCACGTACTTCATCCGGTTCGATGTCGCCTTCTGAAGTTTCATCTGCTGTCCCATCGTCATCAGCACGGCCTTCAATCCGTGAATTGAGCACTCATTCTATAGCCAGAACTTCATCCAGTTCGGTGCCACTTTCTGAGGTTTTACCTGCTGCCCCATCGTCAACAGCGCAGCCTTCAACCAGTGAATTGAGCACGACTTCTATAGCCCGAACTTTGTCCGGTTCGGTGCCACCTTCTGAAGTTTCATCTGTTGTCTCAGCGTCATCAGCACAGCCTTCAAGCAGCGAATTGGGCACGACTTCTGTAGCACGTACTTCATCCGGTTCAGTGTCACCTTCTCAAGCTTCATCTGCTGCCCCATCGTCATCAGCACAGCCTTCAACCCGTGAATTGAGTACTCGTTCTGTAGCCCATGCTTCACTCAGTTCGGTGTCACCTTCGGAAACTTCATCCGCTGCCCCATCGTCATCAGTACAGCCTTCAACCAGTGAGTTGAGTACTCATTCTATAGCCAGAACTTCATCCGGTTCGATGTCAACTTCTGAAGTTTCATCCGCTGTCCTATCGTCATCAGCACAGCCTTCAACCAGTGAATTGAGCACGACTTCTGTAGCACGTACTTCATCCGGTTCGGTGTCACCTTCTGGAGTTTCATCCGCTGCCCCAGCATCATCGGCACATCCTTTAACCAGCGAATTGATCACCACGTCTGTAGCTCGCACTTCAGCCAGTTCGGTATCACCTTCAGAAGCTTCATCCACCGCCCCATCTTCATCAGCACAGCCAACAATCAGCAAGGCCGTGACTATTGAGCTGGACAATAATAATTTCTATCAATACCTGAATGCTGACCACCCGGTCGAAGGTCGCTACGAGTTAATCAGTGATATTAACCTGAGCGAATTCACTCCCTGGGAACCCGTCGGCAATACCTCCAAACCGTTTTCTGTCACCCTCAATGGCAATGGCCACGTTATTACCGGCCTCGAAGTTGCAACATCAGCAGATAACACAACCTCAGGTTTGTTCGGGTCGCTACGGGACAGCACCATCAGACAGATCCTGCTTAAACAACCAGAAGTGATCAGTTCGGGAAATACGAGCCCGACCGGTGCACTTGTGGGAGCGTTGAAAGACAGCAGGATTGAAGAGGTGGTCAATTATGCCGGAGCGATCAGAACGGGTGGCTATCACAGTCATGCCGGAGGTTTAGCGGGCAGTGTTTCCGGTAGTGTCATTCGCAATAGTGTCAACACCGCAGCCGTGTTCACAACCGGAAGCGCCAGCACAGGCGGTATCGCTGGGGTGGCGGATCAGAGATCTTCTGTATCAAACAACCTGAATATTGGAACAATAACTTCCAGAAGCCTGGATAACTCACCTGCCGGTGGCATTGTTGGAAGGCTGAAAGGCAATGGCGTTGCCAACAACAATGTGAATACCGGGGAGGTTAATGCTGGCCATACCGAAGATTCCGGAGGGATTGTAGGAAAAGCAGGATCAGCCAGACTGTCACATAACCTGAACACCGGAAAAATTGCCTCCGATTATTTGAGCGTTACTTCCTGGAAAAGAGCTGGGAGCATTGGCGGAATAGTAGGGTATACGGAAAGACAAACTCTGGTCAGCAAAAACCTCAACACAGGCAGCACGTCTGGAAAGCATAGCACCCAAGTGGGTGGAATAAGTGGGCAATCGGTCAACTCTAGCGTTGTTCAAAACGTAAATGCCGGAGCTGTCACTTCTGACGGCAATCTTGCAGATATCGGAGGTATTGCCGGAGTAGCAAGGGGTGGAAGTATTCATGACAACCTGAATGCTGGACCAGTCATTGGGAAAGGGGATGATAGTCAGGCTGGTGGTATGTCCTCGCTGGCTCGTCGGGCCTCGGTTTATAACAATGTTAATACCGGCTTCATTAATTCAACTAGCCATCTAAGCCCGGCAGTTGCAAACGTTTACGAGGCAGACCTCATTGAAAATAATCTGGATACTTTCACAAAGTATTACCGGGTTTCTACTTTCGATTTCAATGGATATAATGCAGGTGTCGTAAGAGTATCGGAAAGTGCTCTCAAATCAGGCTTAAACGGCTTAAGCAGCAGGCTCTGGAATGCCGGTGATACAACAGAGCTGCCGATGCTCAGAGGTATTAACACCCCCTACCGTGAACTGGTCCGAATCAATGGCACCCAACCGACAAATAACCCGTTTCCCACCGTCCTGAATGAGTTCGCTGACCCTGGTGGCGCCGAAGACGCGACCTCTTTCAATCGTACTGTCTGGAACGGTCGACATGGTTATTTACCGTTTCCTAAAGTTTTCTCTGAACTGCAAACATTACAGGCCGTAATGGATTGCACACCAGGGGGATTTGACTGCAACGGGGTAAAGGACATCACAGCAACTCTGTTGGCTACAGCATTGACATCCGCAAAATTGTCATCTGCAAAGCCGCTCACCACTGAATTGACCACAGCTGCCGCAATCAGAGCCTTACCTGATTTGGAGTCACCATCAGACACAATATCGGCAACATCATCCTCATCGGCACAGCCGCTAACCCGTCTATTGAGCACGGCTGCTGCATCCAGTGCCCTGCCTGACAGTACATCCCCCACAACCCATTCACTTGACCTGTCAAACTGCCAGCCACCAGAAGGCACACCACTCTTTCAAACCTATGACCCGGAAAGCCAACGGGTATACGTCGTCATTCAGCCTGAGTCGCCTTCCAAAGGGATTGTTCTGGCGCGCTATAAAGGTTCTGAACTGGACCAACAATTTGGCCAGTGCGGTATTGTGACTTACACAACCTCTGCCGACTACTCCAGACTACTGGATTCCTACCCGTCTCTGACAGGGCAGGTTATTCACGAAAAGACGGGCTCTCATCTGGTTCTTGTTGCAACAACACAGTCAGGAAAAGCAATTCTGTTCGAGTTCCCGTTAAGTGCTACCCGGAGCTACCGGGGAGAATTCACTGTACGTAACGACCTGTTCCCTGAAAGTGTGCAAATTAATGATACCGCTTATCATCAGGGCGCTATTTATTTTACAGGAACCCTCGATAACAGCCTGTTGGTGGGTCGTTACCAGCAGCGACGGATCTTTCTTTCTGAAAACAGTGGCTCGTATGATAAAGAACAAGGGATTCATTTAAAGCTATCCCAAGACGGCAAACGCCTTTATGTAACCAGTCAAAGTGAAGAAGATGCACCCGATCCTCTGTTTATCAGACAATACGACAGTCAACAGCTAAAACCCACTGCCTCTTTTGGCAACAATGGCAGAGGGATAATAGCCACCAATTACGATGACATGATCAACAGCCAGCAGGACATCCTGATACAAAAAGATCAGGTCTTCGTTGCCCTATACAGCCCTGAGGGAAAAAAACTTTCTATTCGCCGGTTCGCCAGTGACAATGGACAGATGGACAGTGCTTATATGATTGACGACAGTATTGATTTTCCTTCCCCCGCACCGGGTTCGTTCGCGACCGTCAGGCTGATAGCAACAGAAGATTATCTGCACGCCGTTATCTACAACAGCGATGGACGACTGACCGTATTGACCTACAAAGATCAGGTCAATAACCACCGTCTTGGCACCACGTTTAAACCCGCGACAGCCAATACTATGCGCCCGGTTTTTGTCGGTAACAAGGTCTATCTGGCTGTTGAAATTGATGATACCGGGGAAGGCAACGAGCGAGTTCGGATGCAAGAAATTGCTCTGGATCTGGAGGATCTGGAGGGTCTGGAGGGTCTGGGAAACGATAACCTTCAGAAACCTTATGATGATTTATCGCCTTCGCAATCCTCTTCAGACACTTCTGATTGGAAAACCGGGCTCATTATTGTCGGCGCTCTCGTAGTCGTTGCAACGGTTACGGTGATCGTAGCCATTAAGAAGTTTAAAAAGCAACCCCTTGGATCAGGAGCGGAAACCCACGAATTGATGCCCATAAAGGCTAATTCGGCTTAGCGCAAACCCGCATAAATGGCTCCCGGCAGGGCTGTCTGGTTATCCTTGCAAAAGACAGGATGACCTGCCCGACTCAGCCAGAAAAGGTTACCCCTGATCCCCCCCCTCTGCTCAAACTGGAACTTTTCCCGGTTGCCAACATGTTTCTGCATGATGGCTCCCCATAGTCTATATATACGAACACGAATACGACTAGTTCTCATCATTATTTTTTGTGGTACTTACTCAATGAATAACCGTTCGATGAAAGATCAGTATCGGCAAAGCCTAACTATCTGCACAAAGTCGTCTTTACTGTTATTGTCACTTGTCGTTTGTTTTCCAAATTGGCACAGTTGGGCCAGCACATCCGTAGCTCGCACTTCATCCAGTTCGGTGTCACCGTCAGAAGTTTCATCGGCTGTCCCGGTGTCAACTTCTGAAGTGCCAACCACTGCCCCAGCGTCATCAGCACC
>NZ_JAHHPQ010000007.1:0-2450 GCF_024606245.1 Endozoicomonas sp. SESOKO2 | reverse complement strand
CACCATTAAAATTGATTAACAAAGCGGCGGCTTCAGCAATGACGGAATAATATTAGTTCAGTGATAGTAGCAAAACTTTGGGAGCATGAAGGTTCTGTATTTTAATTTCTCCCCCTCAGTAACAATACATGGTCGATAGTTAATAAGATTTTAATTTAATGACCCGTTATGACAAAAGCGTCCGTTTCAGACGAAATCTTGAACGTTGGAAGCTCAGCGGGCAAAGCTAACGATACTCAGAATCAAATGTCAGAATGTTTCTGCCTCCGCAATAGCCAACCGGAATACCTATACGCTGGCCATGGACAACAGTGACAGGGCTTATAAATACTCAGAGCGAATATGTTGTGATCCGGCCATGATCAGTCATTCAGTTCCAATGGTTTAGCTGCGAATTACCATGGTTTGGCTAAGGCTCACCTCGCTATGCCCAACTCGCTCAAACAGGCTTATAGCCCGTCTGAACTTCATTCCAAAGCTCTCTCCAGTCTCATTCTCTGGAAATCTTTTTCGCTTCAATATTTTGCGCTTCAATATTTTGTACTTGAACATCTCGCTCATAAATTTTGATGGAGGTATAGGAGTGTTTGCAAAGACAGCCAGCTATGAATCCCAGAATGCAACCATCACCAGGGTGCCCCAAAAGGCAACCAACAGTGAGGCCAAAGGCTGCCCCGGCACATTCCGGGTTTTTGATGTCAAGTTGGTAAATTTGTCTTACCATTTGTTCTGGAGTCGATTTGATCTCGATAGGTGCCATAGTTACCTCCATATTCGACAAGTTTTATTAATACAACAATAAAGTTAGAGGATACTCTCTCTTAAATGTTCCAAAAAAAAACTAACACGGAGGATAGTATTGCTAACAGTATCTGAAAGAGTGCCATACACTGTAAAAGTGGTCTAATAGTTTCCGGCGCCTTTACATACGGTTGAAGGTACTTTGTCTTTAGTCAAGGATCTTAGACTTACTCTCAGGGCTCCATGCCATAGAACTTTACTTCTGGCATCAAAAAAGCACCTTGAATATCGTCGCAAGGGAGGTAAGAAAAACGGCGTATTGTCTGATTTTTTATTGGAGCACAGGCAAGCGTTGAAAAAGGACGATTGATCACAAGGGATAAGGGGCGCTTCTCAACCTACTTCCCAACGTTGGATATTGTGTGCCCCTGAATTAATACAAAAAGCCCTTCTGCTTCAGATCAACGTCTGTTGAATCCTGCCTCTGTACTTCAATCCCAACAACGCTCTGATCAAAGCAATAGGCGAGAACTCTGCATTCTCCGGGAACAGTACGATGCCATCATGAGGGTATCTCTTCTGGAACGCTTTTAAATCCAGATAGTCTGACCCTATATCCAGACAGCCTCCCAACAAACGGCCGGAAAACTCTACTTTACGACTGAGCCATGAGCGTTTAGGCTTTTTTCCATTCTACTTTCCCGCTACCCACTGTCGCAACAAGGCAAAACATGATCTCGCTGCACGATCCTTTTCTTCAGCAACAAAGCCTGCTGATGGCCAGTAATTACTTTACACTGACGGGTCAGCTGCTTTGCGGACTGCCCCTGAATGACCCCAAACTGGCTAAAAAATTGTATGAACACCCGTCAGTGCTACTATCTCACGGCACAGAAAGTGATCCGATCTTCTGTTACGGGAACCTGAGTGCCCAGTCTCTTTTTGAAATGGACTGGAACACTCTGACTCAGCTGCCTTCCAGACATTCTGCAGAGCAGCCCAACAGGGAAGAGCGGGGCAGATTGCTAAGAGAAGTCACTAAACGCGGCTACATCAAAAACTATTCAGGTATCCGTATTGCCAGTACCGGAAGACGGTTCATGATTGAGCAGGCGCTGGTCTGGAACCTCTACGATGAGAGAGGCAGGTACCAGGGGCAGGCTGCTACGTTCAGCAACTGGACTTTTGTTTGAAGGCAGCCCCACTAATATTCAAAGACGATGGTTACAGACAGCTATCCAGCTGAGCTATCCTGAAAAATAGACACTCTAAGGATAATTTTTATGAAAGGACTCTTCTTCAGCGGCCTCTGCTTGTTGTCCTTGCCCGCCTTTTCAGAAAACGACTTGCCTCTGCCATCACCACCCGCTTCTGCACAAGCCCATCACTATCAAAAGCAGAGCATCGATCAGGTGATTGAGAACGGAGATGATGAGGAACTGGTGAAACTTTCCGGACAAATCATCAAGAAACTGAAATGTTCGATTTACCTGTTTCGGGATAAAACCGGAGAAATCCAGATTCATATCAGGAATGATGATATACCCAAAAAGGGTCTGCTCTTTGGCTCCCCCACCATTATCAAAGGAGAGGTCATGAAAGACCCCAACGAACCCATTGTGGTGGAAGCCGACAAGATCCTTTATGTTTTCTAAAGATTGTTCAGTACCCGTGACTACCTGATCTTAGACCCGTTTCGAGTTTGGTTA
>NZ_JAHHPQ010000462.1:0-1187 GCF_024606245.1 Endozoicomonas sp. SESOKO2 | reverse complement strand
GTTTGACCTGTGGTTTCAGCAAGCGGTCGAAGCACAGCTGACCGAACCCAACGCCATGAGCCTGGCCACAACATCCAAAGAAGGTTTACCCAGCCTGCGTACCGTCCTGCTGAAATACGTAAGCCCCGGGGGCTTTGTCTTTTTTACCAACTACAGCAGCCGCAAGGCCCGGGACATTGCTGACAATCCGAATGTCGCGATTATGTTTCCCTGGGTTTCCCTGGAGAGACAGGTCACTGTCAGAGGCCGGGCCGAAAAAATTTCCAAAACCGACTCGTTAAAATATTTCACCAGCCGCCCCCACGGCAGCCAGCTGGGAGCCTGGGTTTCACAACAGAGTTCGGTCATCACTGGCAGAAAAGTGCTTGAGATGAAGCTCGAAGAAATGAAAAGAAAATTCAAAGAAGGCAAGGTACCTCTTCCGGATTTCTGGGGCGGCTACCGAATCATCCCTGACACCATAGAGTTCTGGCAGGGACGACCCAATCGTTTGCATGATCGCTTCCTCTATACACGGACAGCATCCAACTGGACGATAGAAAGGCTGTCACCATGAGTCAGAAAACGGCGGCCAGGATTGCCGTCAGAGACACTCTGATTCATATGGTAACCGTCAACAGACAGTTTCGTGAGCAGGTCTATGATGACCAGCTCCTGCCCGTCTGGGTCATGAAATCGCCTGACGAGGACAAGAATGACCGCGCCCTGGCAGCTGAAACCAGCACCCGGTTGATCTATACCGATCAGCAAAACAAACAGGAAACGGCCCGGCTGCCCGGAATCGTGGGCATTGCCAGGGAGACCTTACAGACAGGTATAAGGCTTAATGAAGCCCGGGAAAACTTCAAACAGGCCATGACCGAGTTCAGGAAGCTGTATGGAGACAGTATTGAAGCCATTGAAGAAACATCGGACGAGATCAGGGAGAACATGCTGGGCGGCCTGCAGTTTGCCCACATCCATTTCGTCCAGAGTTATCGTCAACTGAAACTCTTTGAGACACCACCCCGTCGCATTGGCTTCAGCTGGGCAGCCCACCATAGTGGCTCTGTTAAGCTTTCCGCAAATGAAGCAATTGACCATCTACGCAAAAAATACCTGACTTCCAGTGCCATTCAGACAGACATTGAGATGCTTGAAGCGATGCCCGCCAGCGAGACCGTCATTATCAAAAGAGTTCTGAGCCC
>NZ_JAHHPQ010000461.1:0-1785 GCF_024606245.1 Endozoicomonas sp. SESOKO2 | reverse complement strand
GTAAAAGTTGTGGGGACTGGTCAACCTGCTGTGCTCGCCGGGCAGCCAGTATCAGATTATTCAACAACCCTTCGGTCATTTCAGGCAGAGGGTTACAAAGGTCGAGAGGTACGGTTTTAAATGCTTCGTAAAGTTCATCAAGCGCTTGTTCTGGCAGCTCAATCCGGGGGATTCCGTGTTTGAGGGCATTAATAGCCCAGAGATCGACCTCAGGACACGGCTTACCCATGGCAACCATCGAATTAAATATGGAAGACCGGCTTCTTGTAAACTCAGGCCAGAGCAGGGTGACATGAGCTTCCGGGTAGGTCTGTAATTGGCCATTCACCAACAGAGGTTGCCCGACAACCAGAGGTTCCAGAAGCTGCTGAAGTGTCGGATTACGCTCGAGTCCCAGAAATACAACCGGTTTGCCAGCGGTTAATGCTTCCTGCAATTTGCTCTGACGTCGTCCAAAATGCGCCTTTTGTTCCGAGCTGATATGAATATTATCAAACAGCTGACTGAAGCCGGTCTGTTCATTGACCTGAATGACCAGAGATGCTTGCGGCTGATCGTTTATCCAATGACTGGCTTGGGCAGGTTGTTGATAAGTGACGGTATTAAAGACGACACGATCTCTGATTGGATGCTCATCGTTTTCTGCTAATCCAAGCGCTTTCGGTTGTCGTCCGGAATCAGCCACCTGAAGTGGGGGCTCCAGGCCGGTCGTCTCGCGAATCGTCTGTAGTGAGCCCAGTAAACAAAACCAGAGCGCCTCGCTAAGCGGAGAAGTCACGACGACTGCATCACCTGCCCGAACTTGTTCCAGCAGGCAGATGTTAGGGATTGCATAGCCACCCGGTGCAATGGCAATCGGGTTCAGCCATTCGCTAATATTACTCTGGTTAATGATGATCGGGTTTCGTGGTGTGTGCGGTTTATCAAGTCCCTTGTCAGCTGGTTGTGACAGACTTTGGAACAGTGAACGAAGCTCGTCATTGCCTACTGACATCTGATAAAACTGAACATCGTCGGGTAATGGACAGATCTTTCCGTTGCTCTCAAAACACTTTTGCGCCAGCATTTGTCGAATCGTCTGTTCAAAGGCCAGATCTTTCCAGTTGGCCCCTTTCAGAATCACCCGTTGTCCGGCCATCAAAGACTCAAGCCTGCCGGGGAGGTGCCGGATTCGCCCCTGTTTATCCACTCCGGGGCCGCCCAGCAGCAACTGTCGCCAGTTGTTGTGCAAATGGCAGTCAATTAAAACGGTATTGTCGTCATCCATAGCACTTTCGGCACAGGGGAGTTCAGCCAATAGCGGAGGAGCTTTTAACGGAGGAGCTCTGTCTATAGCCATCGATGGGTCATTATTGGCCTGAGCATTGAACTGCCAGGTATTTCCCGGTCGATTAATTCGTCGCCAGAAATCAGCCCCAGGTGCGGTGGCTCCCGCAGCGTCATCACACTGACCAAGCGATGCCAACTGTGCAGGGTTTGCCAGAACCAGTAGAGCAACATGTTCTCCCAGGGGGCGTTTCTTCTGACTGACTTTGTCGTATAGGCAGGGGTTATCCGGGTCCAGCAGATCGTTAAATTTCGGCAGTTCGTCGCTGGTGAGCTTGCGGATATCGATCACCAGGGTGAATGGTTTTGATCCTTCAAAGAGCTTGCCTGAACGCAGAGTGTGGCGGCCATCGCCGGAAATACTCAACCGGCTCACCAGATTAGCCTGTGAGAGGTCATCGGGATGGGAGATCAGCGTGACATCGCGATTTTCGTCGCCGGTCTCGGCCACTAAAAGCT
>NZ_JAHHPQ010000460.1:0-1812 GCF_024606245.1 Endozoicomonas sp. SESOKO2 | reverse complement strand
TCTCTCTTCTTCAAGGAATTGCTCTGCAAGCAGAGGGTAGTGTTGCCTGATTTCCTGCCGCCGCCTGATATCCAATAGAGGCTGTACGTCGTTGGCTCTGTGCCATAAACAGGGCTGACCAGGGGCTGGGCTGATAAGCAGGTACATATCTCTGCCATCGAAACGGCAGCCTGCCACTATTCCACGTCTGGATGCTTTACCGATGGCCATGCTGCTTCTCCCTGAGTTCGTTCTCAAGACGTTCAATCAGACGACGGCTTTGTTGCAGGATGACTTTGCAGTCATGGATGGTCAGATGCCTGGGGAGATCGACAAGGCTCCAGTTTTCCAGCGATTTCATGGCCTCGGCCAGATCAGTGGCCTGTGCTTCGCGGTGTTCAAGGAGCTGGTCTTCTTTAAGATGGCTGTCCATAACTCCTCCCACCCCCGTTAAGACCGAGACGCACGACGATGGCCCCGACTGCTGATTCTCCAGTCATTCCTGTGCTATTATTTTTCATGCAATAGACCTTTAATTGTTCTTGGGTTATTTGCCTCAAAGCCTCTGGTGTTGTAGCACCAGAGGCTTTATCTATTCAGAAAGTTGTCTTTATCCTCCTCATCCAGTGCCGCCAAATAGTCTTTTTTCAGACGGTAAACAATTTCGTTGTTAAGGCTTCGCTCGTTTCTGGAAGATTCCTCTTCAATCCATTTTTTTAAGTTTTCTGGCAAACGCAGCTGGAACCCAACGGTTCTTGGCTTCTTCTCCATATAAACCTCTCTCTCGTGGATAGATTCTAGGTAGATGTCAATATAACTTAGTTTTAACTTAAATAGATGTCAATAAAGATTCTTTTAACTTCATTCTGATACTGTTGTAATGTCACCGGATGAAACAAAAGCAACAGAATAGCTATCCGTTAAGGCTTCCAGCTGAACTAAGAGAACAACTAGAAGTCGAGGCCGAAAAAAAAGGCCAATCACTGAATGCCGAGATAACGCAACGGCTAAGAAATAGTCTCGCCTTCTCGAAGGGCGAGCCCCTTAGTAAAGAACAGCCGATCTCTGAAGCTGTGTTGGAAGAGTTGTCCGCTGTCCGGCTCAGACTGGATAATCTTGAGGCTTCTGTCATGAATGCGGATCAGTATGAACAAGCACTAAGAACTTTGTTCAGGAAGTTGGGAGACGGCAGCTGATGAACAGAAGAAATATCTTATTTGCCCTCACTTTATTTTCTGCTCCCTATATCGGGGCTTATGATGGAAATGAGTTGCTTCAGGATTGCGGTTCATTTATCCGTGAGGCAGATACAAGTTATAAGAATGCTGAGATAGAAGAGCTAGTCAATTCGGGGCGGTGTGACGTTTTTTTAAATACCATTGTCAACATGAATGCGATAGCCCAGTCTAGGAACATTCGGTCATTCATGTTTTGCCCTCCCGATTCTTTGACTGCAGTCCAGGCGGCAAGAATTATTGTGAAGTACCTTAAAGATCATCCGGGTAAACTCCATCTGAATGCTTCAGTCTTGGCCGTTGATGCACTTGGCGAGCCTGAAGCGTTCATTTGCACACTGATCGACGTTGGATCAAAAGAGGAGCCAAACCTTGTTAGAAAAACTAACAACCCCTTTCTTCCAGCTCTTCAGGCAAAACAGAAAAGTCAGAAAGAGCAGCAACCTAAAACATTTGAAGATCTAATCCCCAAAAAGGAAAAGAAGTAGTGTTAGGTTTTGCTTGGTGCGAATAAAGCACCAAAGTAAGTGTTGATCAGCTAATGAACAAAATTTAATCAATCCCCCCCATGAACACTGCTGGCCCATCCATTCAGAAT
>NZ_JAHHPQ010000459.1:0-2132 GCF_024606245.1 Endozoicomonas sp. SESOKO2 | reverse complement strand
ATTTTATTGATAAAGCATTAAAATAGACCTTAAATTTGAAAATGTTTTATTTTTTCTATCCCAGATTTGGGGCACTGACCGCGACTCCGCCAGCTTGCCCTGGAAACCGGACTTATAGTTTTCAAAATTTATGACGCTTATTTAAATCGTACATAAGATCCCATCGTCCGATTTCTGAAAAAACCTCCAATAAGTCATCGTAGGTAATCTGACCTTTTATTTTTTTCCATTCTTCCATCATTGCCCTTACCTTACTTTCAAGCCCAGCGTTACCAGCATCAATATCTCTTATATGAGTTTCATTAAGAACACCGGTCTTTTTGGCAAATTTTTGCCAATCAACGCCTACTTTAGAACCAATATTCAGGAGTTCCTCTTGCGTTACGATAGAGTCCAAAGTTACAGACTGTGGTTTTTTTTCGAACCATGGGGAAAAATCCAAGCCTGGTTTAGAACAAGCTTCCAGCATTTTCACTGTATCAGAGTCCAAAGCTAAAGGCCGTGACCTGCTTATTTCTGATTGCTGACACTGTGGATCTACGGCCGCGTGTGCAACGGCTTGTGTTAACTGAACAGGTTCAGGATCCGATAGTTCATCAGCCGGTTGATCTGATAGCTCATCAGATGGTTGCTCCGATAACTCATCAAACGGTTGATCCGATAGCTCATCAAATAGCTCCTTAGGAGCAATACCAAAGATCAAAAACATACTATGTATAAATTTGTCTTTTTCTTCTGCTCCCTTGTTTTCCAGAAACTTAACAAGCTGTTCACGGGCTTTTAAGGTGAAGGTTCTTAAAAGCTGAAGTTGCTCACTGGGTACATCTTTCGCAAAACGAACATTTTTAGAGAACAGATCATTTAAACGCTGTCCGTGCATTGACCTTATAACAGCAAGAGCAGTGAGTATAGCTTCAATATCATGAAAATCTAAAAATTGATTGGCAGTAATATTAAATGCCAGAGCATGAAGTGATTGACTATTGACTCCAATTAAAAAACGTCTGTTATGTGGAGTAATAAAAGAACATTCACCACTACCAGGCCTCTCACTGCCCCACGTAAGAATTTCTAATAACTCCTCACGATCAATGTACGGATTCGGAATACCAAAACCATACTTAGCATTAACATTTCTGGCGAATTGATTTAACATTATTATTGTCAAAAATTTTGACGGGAATATTTCATCTTTTAGCCACCAACTCGTTTCTTTAAATGTCTGAAAAATATAATTAATCAACATTACTTTCTGTTGGCGACTTAATCCTGAATAAAGAACATGCCCCGGGTCATCAGAAGCCAGGAGGTTGTTACTCGTTAAAATGCTCAACAAATCGTTTCTGAATTTTTTAAAACCGGTTTCGTTCTCAAACTCATGCCTGTGATGAGCAAGTGCTTTAACAATTCTTTTCACCTCAACGTAATCTTCAATTCCCTGGGACTTTGCCAATTCACCAACTTCTGAAATAAGGTGGTAAAGAGACATACTGCCGTTTAAAAATTTAACCCATTTCAGATAAAACTCACTTAGCGTATTTTTATTTGACATAAAACTTTGAGTTAAAAGTCTATAAAGCGCTGGAAAGTTATAGTAATCATTATTGCGAAAACAATCTCCTCTGTGCCTTTCATTTGAATCCAAAGTTTTGAACCATTCAAATACACGGATTGCTAAAGAATCAGCCCCTTCTGTGCCTGACTCAAGTAGTTCCCTTTCTTGTTCAGTCAGTTCCTGCTCAATTAGACCGACTTCACGAGCCAGACATTCTCTGCATTTATCGAAGCCGAGTACAGCAGGTTTATTACAAATCCGGCATGACCCTCTGTTTGGTGACCCACCTGACCCATCATCTCCCCCACCCTCTCTTCCACCACCGCTGCCTTGATTTTGACGACCAGAGCCTTGTTGAAACTGAGTATTCGCTGGCGAGGTATTATCAGTGTCGCCCATTTGATTTCCAGCCTGACCGCTTTCTGTGGAATAGCCGTTCCCTGCGGTGACCAAGCCCGGAATAACAGACACGCTGCGTATTTGTTTGGGACTTAAAATGAACCCTTCCTGTGTATGACGACGGTAGTCTTCTGTTGGTAGCGGTTGTGCCGGGTTACTGTTCAGGTAATGATCAACG
>NZ_JAHHPQ010000458.1:0-1250 GCF_024606245.1 Endozoicomonas sp. SESOKO2 | reverse complement strand
GATGCATCAGAACCTGATCAGAAAAAAAAGAAGGGCTCGGGCAGAAAGAGAAATCATTCAAAAACAGTTGTGGCAGGGGCTCCGGCCAAAAAAAGGAATCGGGCAGCCCCCCAGATCCCCGATGACCTATTGAAAAAAATGAAAGAAAGTATCCAATACGAATTAAGTAAGGAAGAGCTGGAAAAAGCACAAACCCTGATTGAGATATTCAAGAAAAAAAACATCAATGTAAAAGACACTTTTTATAAGCTTCTTTGTTTCGTTGAGAGAGAGTCTTTTAATGCTTTCTTCGATAATGCCGCAACTTTTTTTGGGCACCTTTCTGAAAACTTCAAAAATACAGGCATGCTAACCTGCATGCTAAATTGCACAAAAAAGCATATCCTCAGTTTCGCAAAACGTAGCCAGTGTGAACTCGAATATTTAGCGAGTTTGGATATATTGACTTCCTTCTCGTCTATGAATAATGGCAAAGGTGTGCCCACACATGAGGAAGTGAAAGCAATACTGGGCTGGCCTGAATGGAAGGATAAGCGTGGTGAGTTCAACATGAAGTTGTTCCGCGCCTTCTCGTCAATGTGTAACACAAAAGGCTTGCCAAAACATGAGGAAGTGGCAGAGATACTGAGCTGGCCGGAGTGGCAAGAGGAGGATGGTGAGTTCAATATGGAGCTATTCCGATCCTTCTCGTCCATGTACAACGCAAGAGGCATGCTCAAACATGAGCATGTGAAAGAGGTTCTGGGCTGGCCCGAATGGAAAGACAAGGATCGCGAGTTCAGTATGGAGCTATTCCGCACCTTCTCGTCCATGAATCATGGCAAAGGCGTGCCCGAACATGAGCAAGTAAAAGAGGTACTGAGCTGGCCCGAATGGAAAGACAGGGATGGCCAATTCAACATGGAGCTGTTCCGCGCCTTCTCGTCCATCAACAGTAGCAAAGGCATGCTCAAACACGAGAAAGTGAAAGAAGTGCTGGGCTGGCCTGAATGGAAAAACAAAGATGGCCAATTCAACATGGAGCTGTTCCGCGCCTTCTCGTCCATGAACAGTAGCAAAGGCATACTCAAACATGAAGAAGTGAGAGAGGTACTGAACTGGCCGGAATGGAAAGACGCAGATCGCGAGTTCAGTATACAGCTATTCCGCGCCTTCTCGGGCATGAATCATACCAAAGGCGTGCCCAAACATGAGCAAGTGAAACAGCTGCTGGGTTGGCCTGAATGGAAAGACAAAGATGGCCAATTCAA
>NZ_JAHHPQ010000457.1:0-1618 GCF_024606245.1 Endozoicomonas sp. SESOKO2 | reverse complement strand
ATAATTTTGATGGTTAATTCCTCGGGCAAATCGTGCAATGAAACTGTTTTCTTTAACTCTCTGTCGGGTATAGCGATGGACCAACCTCCACTGGTACCCGCTGATGCTCGGCGCAATGGAGCGTTCGCAGGCGGTAGGGAGGGTAAATCGACTATGCCCGATTTATTATTCGCAGAATCCAAACCTGGTTTCTCCTGTGTTACTACTCTGTCTCGATTAAAAAAGGGCTTCCAACGCTGATGCAATTAATCAGAGCAGGTTTTACAGTAAAAGTTCAAAACATGGTTTTAACTGCAACTAATAAAGTTTCTGTCTTTCAGCACCTTTAGAATGGCGTCCCTTTTATTGATCACAGCAAACCATCAATGACTCATCCGAAGTCTGTTAATTTGCACCTTGTTATTGTCAGAGATGGTCATTACATGGTGGCCATCGGAGCTAAAGGTGGCTGAATCAATCGAATCATTATGGGAGATGATGGCTTTTTCGACCCATGACCCATCAAGCTCCTGACCATAAATTTTTGCCGTTCGATCTTTACTGGCGGTTACCAGATGGCGGCCATCGGGACTAAAAGAGGCTGAGTTGACCCAGGAATCGTGAGAAATAGTGGCTTCTTTCTGCCATGATCCATCGGTCTTCAGGCCATATATGATTGCCGTTCCATCATTACTGACGGTCACTACACTGCGTCCATCGGCGCTGAAGGTAGCTGAGTTGATAAAGTCATCATGGGAAATGGTGACATTTTCTTCCCATGATCCATTGGCTTGCTGGCTATGGATTTTGACCTTGTTATCTTCACCGAGGGTCATCACATGACGGCCATCGGCACTGAAGTCGGCTGAGGCGACCGAGTCATCATGAGGAATGATGACTGTTTTTTCCCATGAACCAGCTGTCTTTTCACCATAAATTTTCGCCGTGTGATCTGAACTGGCCGTCACCAAATGGTGACCATCGAAACTGAAGGTAGCTGAATTCACAATGTCATCATGGGAAATGATCAATTTTTCTAACCATGCTCCATCTTCATTCCGTTCGAGGATTTTCACCTTTGTATCATTTCCAACGGTCACCACATGTCGGCCATCGGCACCAAAAGACGCTAAGTCGATCCAGTCATCGTGGGAAATGGTGAATTCTTCTTCCCATAATCCATAAGTCTTCTGACAGAAGATTTTCGCCGTGTTATCGAAACTGGTAGTGACCAAATGACGGCTATCGGCGCTGAAGGTGACAAACGTGACCCAATCATTATGGGAAAGAGTGAGTTTGTCTTCCCATGATCCATCATCCTTCTGACTAATAATTTTTGCCGTGTGGTCGTCACTGGCGGTTACCAAATGGTGACCATCAGGGCTGAAGATGGCTAAGTTGATCATAAGATTATGGGAAATAGTGTGTTTATGAACCCATCTCCCACCGGCTTCCTGACCATAGATTTTCGACGTGTTATCCAAACTGACGGTCACCAAATGGTGGCTATCTGCACTGAAGGTGGCTGAGATGATGGCAGAATCGTGGGCAATGATGGCTTTTTTCACCCATGATCCATTGTAATTCTGGCCATAGATTTTCGCCTTTTTGTCGTCACTGGCTGTCACGACGTAGCGGC
>NZ_JAHHPQ010000456.1:0-1117 GCF_024606245.1 Endozoicomonas sp. SESOKO2 | reverse complement strand
GGCGAATATGATGGCATCGATAGACGTCTTTTTAGAAAGCTCCAACAAGGATGCCAGATGTCTGCTTGAGGGTGGCAGGCCGGGTTTGGGTTCCAGGTCACCAACAACATTCACGCCCAGCCATTCCAGCAGATAGTCAAAGTTGCTGTGATAAGTGACCAGGTTTTTACCTTTCAGTGGAGCTGCTACCTTTTCCCAGCGCTCGATGTTGGCCTCCCATCTTTCTGAGAACTTTTTGGCGTTTGCTTTGTATTGATCTCTGTTCCCGGGGTCAAGCTCTGCCATGCGTTCTGCCAGTGCCCGGGTGACTTTCTCTACTCGGTAAGGATCAAGGTGCAGATGAGGATTTCCTTCCGGGTGAACATCACCCATGGTTGGGTCTACCTTCTCAAGCTTACCGATGGTTTCCACCTGATCAGCCGCAAAGAACAGCCCTTTGTCTCCGGTCTGGACTTTTGGATTGGCTGACTTCATCTGCAGAACCGGGAGCCAACCGGTTTCCAGCTCAGCACCTGAGCAAACGACTATGTCAGCCTTCCTCATTTTCGAGATCAGTCCCGGACGAGCCTGAATATGGTGAGGGTCCTGTCGGGCAGTCGTTGCTGTGTAAACCTTTGCTTCAGGTGCAATCGCTTCTGACAATGCCGCCCACTCCGGCTCACAGGCAAAAACGGTCAATGCCCCATGACTGGATACTGGAAAGGCCAGAGCGAATGCCAGCAACAGTTTAGAAAGTATGCGCATCGTGAGCTCCAAGGGACATGACATACTGCAAGGTTATGATGTTGTCGTTGGTGTTTTCGAAACCGTCGCCATTCTGATGGGTGTACTGCAATCTGACTGTGGAGAAGTGTGAATAACTCCAGGACACCATAAGTTCAGTTTCTTGCAGGTTTTTCTCATCAAAATGGTCGCCGTGGGCTTCGTAGCCTCTGAACTCACCGTAACGGGCACCCACTGCCCATTGAGGCGTCATCTGATAAACGCTGCTCAGGTAGAAGCCTTCATTTTTTTCATTAGCCTCGATGGTATCGCTGAGATCCCGTGTTTGTAGATATTCCCCTGTCAGGGTCAGGCTGCGATATTTATAGTTGCCGTCAGGAGCCCACTTCCATAC
>NZ_JAHHPQ010000050.1:0-14770 GCF_024606245.1 Endozoicomonas sp. SESOKO2 | reverse complement strand
GCGAGCTATCCATCCCCGAACTAGAAGTACGGGGCTTTCCGCTCAATTTGGTAATTTATCTAAAGTTACATTCACTCGGAGCTACCCATCTTATGAAAAAAAACTCAGTAGGAATGTTGGAAACCTCTTCAAATAAAGTTATTTGTACGCTCAGAGCCTGTTCATGGACTTGAACAGAATTGATCTGTTCAAGATGAATACCCCAATAATCTCCCAGGCTCTCTTGTAGATGATATATGTGAAAAGAGGCTGAAACTTGACTTTCAATAACCTTTACAATCAAGAATAAAGCATTTTGCATTGACCTAACTAAGAGAGCACCTTCAATTTCTAAGGACTGCCCCTTTAAAGAAAGAGTTACTAACAGTAATGAAAAAATTAATCGAATCAGTATTCTTTTTAGAAAAGGTACCTGAGCAATTAGTAGTTGCAGAAAACAAAAAAACATTTCAATCTAATCCAAAGAGCTGAGCAAACCCAAGATTCAAGATCGGGGATAATTTTTAACTTATAATGGTCACGTTTTTCATATAGGCAAATATCTTATTAAATCTATAAAGGTTTTTTTAATAACTTAAACTCGGGTGTACATAGCTAACACATATGAGTCGTAGCTCCGTCAAGCGCAATTAACTGCTTTCGAGCCAATGGATTTACGAGTTACAACGCAGTAGCTAAAGTCGAGACATATAGCGGTTAAACCTTGCTGGCACTATCATGTTGCCAGTGGTGTCCAGTTCGTATCAGGCTCAGGTCAGGAGTATACGATCTTGCCAATTCAAATAAAGAAAATCATTCTCTAAAAAAAGTTTCTGGTTTACAAATGAGTTCCCGCATAACTTTCCTTAGCCCCATTATTTACACCGTGCCGGGAACAACACTCTTCTCTCTATCCGTAAGTCAGCCGTCTGGAATATCAAGATAGAACTTCTGGTGAGGAAAGCTTCCTGTCATGTGAGCAGTGGCTCCTTCTTTAAGCCTTTTATAAACTATTTCAGGTATATTTTTAACCGTAATTGCTTTAATTATCTAACCTCTGAAAATGTTACAGAGATTTCATTGCGGCTGCAAAATGCAATCCATTTAAGTAATCTTGCACCTAACAAGCCTTTAATTCGCGTGCGGGGCAGTCGCTGAAGGCGAAGATGTGTGCTGCATTAATCTCTACAATATGGACACATTCCAGCGCCATATTGTGCCCATTCAATCAGGCATGAGGTACAGAAATAATGTATGTCACAGCTGGCAGGCGAAACTGCCCCTGGAATCATGGCTTCACGGCAAATAGCACATTCTCCAAGAAAATAACCTTCAAAAAAGAAATCAGTGATTGCGAAGAACATTATATGTTCACACTGCTTCAAAATTAATTCCATGAGATATCGAAACCACCCTTCAGCCTGAACAGCTAATTTTTCAGCCTGAACAGCTAATTTTTGTATAAGTTCATAGACTAAAGTTTTATTTGAAAATGAATAGCGGCTATTTTTTAGTTGTAAAGTATGAGTTTGAGTGTCACATATAACGTAAGAAAAGATATCAGATTCTCTTTGTTGTACTTTTACTACAACAAACATTTCATTAACTGAAAAGTCAACTCCTTTGACTCTTTTAAAATCACTTATTGATTTCGCAAAACCATAGTTCCCATCTAATAAAAAGACTAACTCATTGATCACTTCTTCTGACAGTATACTTAGTGGGATTGAGGAATAATGATTACAATGACTATTTTCATTACAGCAAAGTTCAACCCAATGATAACGATCGGAATCTAATGTCGGGAATGAAATATCAAAGAACACTTCCTCAAGTTTGCCCATCTTTGTTAACCCTATTAAAAGATGCATTTTATTATCTACTTCAGAAGAGGTAAATTTAATATTGCTAACACCAAGATTATGTAATGGTTTTGATATATTGTATAAAGCACTGTTTTCTAACAGGCCTGAAAGCCTTAAATCAAAAGAAGTCAACCCCACTGTCTTAGATATTTTTATTTCTTTCATATTGCTATTACTTAAGGTACTTGAGGCTGTTCTATCTTCTAAAATGTCATAAATAAAATTTACAGGTATTAATGCTAGCGCAACGATCAAAAGACAAGTGTCTATTTTATCACCAACTCTACGATGCAAATAAAATTCGTAGTAGTTTCTATACCCAAGTGCAAGTATTGATACCAAACGAAAAACGCCTCTTGAGCCTACGTAATAATCTATTGGCATATAGATGTAGTTGCATAGTGACTCCTTAACAACGTCATACCAAATCGATTGACCTCCTATAGTCACTTGACTCTCATCAGGCTCTTGATAATCTGAAAAGCAAAATCCTGATAAACAAAAGATTGTTAAGGATAGGACCATTAGCTTTTTCCAGAACTCAAATCTTTTCTTCAATTACAAACCTGCTTTCAAACGGATTGAATCAAAAACGTAGACGCACGCAACAAAAAAATCCAGCAGACTGCCATCGTAAACTGTTGGGTTTGGCACTATGAACCTAAATGTAAGCTTCTGAAAAAGCGTCTATACTGACCTGCTCACCATCAACTACTGACATGGTAAATGACGAATGTATAAATCACTTCGAATTTTAGTGATCTTCTTTTTGTTCACAGGTTTATCCGTAACTTGCTATTCAAGCATTGATAAGTTAGCGAATAATAAATTTCGTATCATCAATAGTGAAGGGAAAGTCAAGGATGTCGAGATAGATGGAGTATCTGGATTTATTGACTATTTTGCCGAGGTCTATCATACCAGTCAGAACTGTTCTGGGTGCACCTCCTATTTGTACAGTATTGCGGGAGATAGTTACTATCTTTACTATGAACGTCACTTGCCGCATGCAGATTTGGTGTCAAAATTTCTCAGCTCATATTCACAGATCAGCAATCCACCATCTCTTGGTGTCGTTCTGTTTGAGCCTGGATTGGCATCCAGCGACTCTATTACCATGGCAGCCATTGGAAATGTAAAAATGGATCAGCCACAACAACCTCGCACAATGGTCAGTAGCAGAGTTATTGCTTTAGAGAGAATTTCTGATCAAGATTTACATTTTGAACTGCACTCTGACGGAAGCTCAACTTTAAGTCAGATATCAGGAGATTATACTATTGTAGATCAAGCCTCCTTCAAAGATTAATCGCAACCTTCAACTAGCACCACATAACCAATCACCGACGCCGTCAACGTCGGCAAGGTTTGAAATGGCATATTGCCTATGATTTATTCCATATCCATCTTACTACGTAGAAAGGTCATAAAATCATTAACTCTTTCTGCCATCTGACGTCTAATCCCTGGTTGCTCATGCTGAGGATATGTTGATATTCCAGACTCCAGAATAATGGCTGTTTTAGAGTTTAATACTCGTTGCAATGCTACTGTTTCTTCATATGAGTATACTGCTTGTAAACAAGATCCCCTGAATCAATCAATGATTGAACTCTTGCCACTGTAATTTCGAGAACCTCAAGCAGGCTATCAACCCTGACTACCCACTCTGGCTTGTCAACTAATTGTTGAAGTATATTTTCACCTCCCGCAGCAGACCTGAACACAGCAGCAGATGAAGAAGCTTGCAGGTTTACCTGCTCTTCTTCTGTTAAATAAGGAAACATGACTTGCAACAAAGTTTGAGCAAATAACACTGCCACAACATTAAGGCTGTCATTAGCATAGGTCATTTGGTTACCAATGATACCCATGTTGCAAAGTAACAGAGAGAGAGAAAAGCAGATTTCTAACAGTTTTCATTAAGCAAACACTCTGATTTAAAAGCTAACAGTATAGACATAGCTTTGCCTTCTGGTTGTTAAATCAGTACAGATTTTTGCAATGAGACTTACAGAAAAAACTTTAATCTGGTGATGTTTTTCTTGGTAGTGACGGTGTTGAAAAGTTGTATTGGGCTCCTTAAGAAAAAGCTACTATTCCCGTTCACATTCTAAAAAAATTGCGAAGTCTATCGAAAATGAGTTAATCCGATAAGGGTCAGGAAATTTTGGATGGTATTAAAAAAATAAAAGCTTTTAAGCCCGCTAAACAATAAGTTTCTACGAGAGTCATTGAGAGAAAATAATAGAGGTATTGAGTCAAATCCCGGAAATTCTTAAAGCTAAAAGGTTTGGTGGTGTGAGTGACTTGTCATCTCACACCTCCACGTTCGACAGCTATATCAGAGCAAGCAGGCCAACAGGGTGATACCGACAACGGCAAGCACAATACCTAAAAAAATCTTCAGTTTGCGACCTTTTTTAGCCGACTTTTTCGCTGAATCCAGAGACTCCACGGCTTCTTCAACATTATCTCTGCTTTGAGTGATATGATCTTCAATCCGGCTCACGTCCTGACCTTGTTCATGAACGATACCTTGCAGGTTATGCATTATTTCATGGACATCAGCAACATCCCGCTCAATTTTCATTATTTGGTCATTTCGCTGACGCAACTGGCTCAACTCATCGAAACGAACGTCTAGCAGCACCTTCTGAAGGTAGTCAGCAGCCTCATGGACGTGGTTTTCATCTTCAGATGAAGTTTCCAGCAAATTGACCGCAACATTCAGCTTTTCAAGCACTTTGCCAGCCTCAGGATGATTCTGAAGCTTTGTTTTGGCATCGTCCAGGAGACCTGTGGTTTTCTGTTTCATCGTCACCAGATCCTGCTTAGTATGCGCCCGAGAGCAATCAATTTTGAGACTCTCAAGTCTGGCTGCCAGATTGTTGTCATTCTGGCTCTCCGGCTGGCCTGGTTTTGAAACCGGTCTGGTAATACCTCGTTCTGAAGGTGGTCTGGCAATCGCTCGTTCTGAAACCTGTTTGGCACTGCCCGAGCTCCTTGAACTTTGGTCGGAGTAGTGGGTGTGAGAGAAGTCGCCAGCAGTCTTCATATAACCACAGACGTTATTGAATGCCCTGACCGTACTGCGCCTGAAGCTGGAGGCAAGGTTTCCAAGCTTTTCCAACTTATCAGTAATAGCATTCTTATCAAAGGGTACTGAGCCTGTTTGCAGAAAATTTATCATACTACTCCCTCCATCAATCCTTGTTGTGTTCTTTGTTGTGTTTTTTGTTGTTTGACAAGAATGCTATCAATGGCTGACAAGATCACTAACAGCACTGTCAGTTAGGCTGACATAAAACACCTGGCTGATCAGGAAGGGCAGAGAGAGGAAAAGAAACTTCTCTGCACAGGTCTCCAACCCGTGCAGAGAACGAGACCATCAGACGTGCTTAACCTCATCGATCTCATATTCAACATTGCCGGAAGGTGTATTCACTACCACCACTTCACCTTCTTCTTTACCAACCAGGGCACGGGCAATCGGTGAGTTCACAGAGATCTTGTTGTATTTGATGTCTGCTTCATCATCACCCACGATCTTGTACTCGACTTCATCGTCCGTATCCAGATTAACCATTAAAACCGTGGTACCAAAGATAACCTTACCGGTTTTTTTGATCGTAGTGATATCGATGACCTGAGCGTTGGATAACTTGGCCTCAATATCGTTGATACGACCTTCAGTAAAGCTCTGCTGTTCACGGGCTGCGTGATATTCAGCGTTCTCTTTCAAGTCTCCCAGTTCCCGGGCTTCAGCAATCGCCTGAGAAATGCGCGGTCTTTCCACGGTTTTCAGTTGAGTCAACTCTTCACGGAGGGCTTTTTCACCCTCCACGGTCATTGGATATCGATTCATCCAGTCCTACCTTCGTGCAAATCCTGAAGTCTTCTGACTGTTTTTTCCGAGCCAAAGGCAATGGCCCGGGCAATGGCTTCCGCACCTGCCATGGTGGTGGTGTAGAGAACCTTATTGGTCAGCGAAGATCGGCGGATTTTATAGGAGTCTGCAATGGCCTGACGACCTTCGGTGGTATTGACAACAAAGGCTATATCACCATTGACGATACTGTCCACCATATTTGGTCGACCTTCCATCACCTTTTTAACCCGGGTCACGGGCAGGCCGGCATCTTCGATCACCTGGGCAGTTCCACTGGTAGCCATCAGCTCAAAGCCGGTATCCATCAGCAGGCGCGCAATACCAGGCACCATTGGTTTGTCCTGATCACGGACACTGATGATGACACGGCCACCTTCTGGCAGTGCCATGTTTTCAGCCAGCTGGGCCTTATAATAGGCTTCCGGGAAAGATGCACCAACACCCATCACCTCACCGGTAGATTTCATTTCCGGGCCAAGAATCGGATCCACACCCGGGAACTTGTTGAATGGGAAGATCGCTTCTTTTACGCAGTAGTAGGGAGGTACAATCTCTCTGGTAAAATCCAGCTCTTTCAGAGTTTTACCCATCATGACACGAGCGGCAATCTTGGCCAGAGAGTGACCAATGCACTTGGACACAAAGGGCACTGTACGGGACGCACGCGGATTAACCTCGATCACATAGAGTTCACCGTCTTGCAGCGCCATCTGAACATTCATCAGACCAACAACACCCAGCTCCATAGCCATGGCTTTCACCTGCTCACGAATCTTGTCCTGGATGCGGGGACTGAGACTGTAGGGAGGCAGAGAACAACCGGAATCACCGGAGTGAATACCTGCCTGCTCAATGTGCTGCATGATGGCACCAATAACCACACGCTCGCCGTCGCATACTGCATCGACATCCACTTCTACGGCACGATTCAGGAACAGGTCCAGCAACACCGGACTATCATTGGAAACTTGAACCGCTTCTTTCATGTACTTTTGCAGTTCATCTTCGCCCGCCACGATTTCCATGGCACGACCACCCAGAACGTAGGAAGGGCGCACAACCAATGGATAGCCAATTTCCTTGGCTTTAGCAACAGCTTCTTCAGCACTGCGCACCGTGGCATTCGCAGGCTGTAACAGGTCCAGCTTTTGGATCATGCCCTGAAAACGCTCTCGGTCTTCGGCACGGTCAATCGCATCCGGACTGGTACCGATAATCGGCACACCTTCAGCTTCCAGAGCACGAGCCAGTTTCAGAGGTGTCTGACCACCGTAGTGAACAATCACACCTTTGGGTTTTTCGACATCAATAATGGCGAGGACGTCTTCCAGAGTGACCGGCTCAAAGTACAGTCGGTCAGAAGTGTCGTAGTCGGTAGAAACCGTTTCGGGGTTGCAGTTAACCATGATGGTTTCGTAACCGTCTTCGCGGGCAGCCATAGCCGCATGAACACAACAATAATCAAATTCGATACCCTGACCGATACGGTTAGGACCACCACCGATAACCATGATCTTTTCGTTATCAGTTGGCACAGCTTCACACTCTTCTTCATAGGTGGAGTACATGTAAGCTGTCGTAGAGGCAAACTCGGCCGCACAGGTATCTACACGCTTGAAGACCGGCTTGATCTTCAGCTGACGACGATGGTTACGCACTTCTGTTTCAGAGATCGCCATCACCTCTGCCAGACGCGCATCACTGAAACCCTTACGCTTGAGGCTGAACAAAGTGGTGGCATCCAGCGCAGACAAGTCTTTGCCGACCAGATTCTGCTCTTCTTTAACAATGTCTTCGATCTGGACGAGGAACCAATGATCGATCATGCAGCTGTTAAAGACTTCCTCACGAGTCATACCGGCCCGAAAAGCGTCTGCCACGTAGTATGGACGATCCGCCTTTGGAACAACCAGCTCTGCCTTGATCTTGTCGATAGCACCTTCAGCAGAAACATCCAGCATGGGATTGAAGCCAGTGGCTCCGGTTTCCAGACCACGAAGGGCTTTCTGCATAGACTCCTGAAAAGTACGACCAATAGCCATGACCTCACCCACAGATTTCATTTGGGTGGTGAGACGATCGTCGGCCTGAGGAAATTTTTCAAAGGCAAAACGAGGAATCTTGGTGACGACGTAATCGATGGTTGGCTCGAAAGAAGCCGGTACCACACCTCCGGTAATTTCGTTGCGCAGTTCATCCAGGGTGTAGCCCACGGCCAACTTGGCTGCCACTTTGGCAATCGGAAAGCCAGTCGCTTTGGAAGCCAGGGCAGAGGAACGGGATACCCGGGGGTTCATCTCAATCACGACCATACGACCAGTGTCCGGGCAAATACCGAACTGAACATTGGAACCGCCGGTTTCAACGCCAATCTCACGCAGAACAGCCACAGAGGCATTACGCATGATCTGATATTCTTTATCAGTCAGCGTCTGGGAAGGTGCGACCGTGATCGAGTCACCGGTGTGAACTCCCATCGGGTCAAAGTTCTCGATAGAGCAGACAATGATGCAGTTGTCGTTGCGGTCGCGCACCACTTCCATCTCGTACTCTTTCCAGCCAATCAGGGATTCATCGATCAGCAGCTCATTGGTGGGAGAAAGATCCAGACCCCGCTTACAGATCTCTTCAAACTCATCCTTGTTGTAGGCAATACCTCCACCGGAACCACCCATGGTGAAAGAAGGACGGATGATACAGGGAAAGCCTACCTGATCCAGCACAGCCTGAGCTTCTTCCATGGTATGCGCAATACCGGATCGGGGTGTTTCCAGACCAATGTTCTTCATTGCTGTGTCGAACATTTCACGGTCTTCAGCCTTATCGATAGCATCCCGGCTGGCACCGATCATCTGGACGTTATATTTTTCCAGAACTCCCTTATGGAACAAATCCAAAGCACAGTTCAGAGCGGTCTGACCACCCATAGTAGGCAGTACTGCATCCGGACGTTCTTTCTCAATGATCTTGGCGACTGTTTCCCAACGAATAGGCTCAATGTAGGTCGCGTCTGCCATGCTGGGGTCGGTCATGATGGTGGCCGGGTTAGAGTTCACCAGTATGACACGATAGCCCTCTTCTTTAAGGGCTTTACAGGCTTGGGCTCCGGAATAGTCAAATTCACAGGCCTGACCAATGATGATAGGACCCGCACCCAGGATCAGGATGCTTTCAATATCTGTACGTTTCGGCATCGTTGCTCTCGTAACTTGTCTCAGGCTTGCGGAGCTCTTTGCTCACGAAAGCCTGTTGTCTGTACTGTAAGTCTCTTTTTCAAGCGACCTGATCAGGATTGGGAAGCGGCTGTATGCTCTTCCAGCAGGCTGATAAACCGGTCAAACAGCACCGCCACATCGTGTGGCCCCGGGCTGGCTTCAGGATGCCCCTGGAAACTGAAAGCGGGCCGGTCGGTCAGCTCAATCCCCTGAAGACTGCCATCAAACAAGGATTTGTGAGTGACCCGGATATGCTCAGGCAGTTTCTCTTCAGACACGGCAAAACCGTGATTTTGACTGGTAATCATCACCACACCGGAATCCAGATCCTGCACCGGATGGTTGGCTCCGTGGTGACCAAACTTCATCTTCATGGTGCTTGCACCACTGGCCAGACCCAGCAGCTGATGACCCAAACAGATACCAAAGACCGGGATACGGGTTTCCAGAATATCCTGAATGGCCCTGATGGCATAATCACATGGCTCCGGATCGCCAGGACCGTTGGACAGGAAAACACCGTCCGGATTCATGGCCAGAACCTCTTCGGCAGAAGTCACTGCGGGCACTACCGTCAAACGGCAGCCACGCTGGGCCAGCATTCTGAGAATGTTGCGCTTCACACCAAAGTCATAAGCCACGACATGGAAAGGCTGCTCGTCAACAGACTGGTGATCATCAGACTCCAGAGCCCAGACGCCTTCTTTCCACTCGTAAGGTTCGGAAACCGTGACCTCCTTAGCCAGGTCCATACCTTTTAGGCCAGGGAATGCACGAGCCTTTTCCAGAGCTGCCGCTTCATCAATATGACCGTTCTCATCGGCCACCAGGATACAACCGTTCTGGGCACCCTTTTCTCGCAGGATGCGGGTCAGGCGACGGGTATCAATATCAGCGATGGCTACGATGTGATTAGTACGAAGATACTCATCAAGAGGCATTGTGTTTCGCCAGTTGCTTGCGAGAAGAGGAAGATCACGAATAACAAGGCCGGCTGCGTGAATTTCAGTAGACTCTTCGTCTACGGGAGTAATACCTGTATTACCAATATGTGGATAGGTGAGAGTGACGATTTGACGGGAATAAGAAGGATCGGTGAGTATTTCCTGATAGCCTGTCATGGCTGTATTGAAAACGACCTCACCACTGGTTTCTCCGTCGGATCCAATGGCAATGCCCCGAAAAAGACTTCCGTCTTCCAGAGCCAGTACGGCTGACTTAGTCAATGATTCCTCCCACATTCACCTCATGAAAATCATCTCATTCATGGGCAAAATGATTTTCTATACGCTCAAGGCTGTTCCACCTGCTCCCTTAAAGAGCACGCTCAAAAAAAGCGAGAGGTAAATTGAATCACCGTCTCGCTTTCTTATCCGACTTTTATCAGGGATTTCAGGGGCACGCTAACTGCCTCAATAAATCTAATGCAAATTTTTCGCATTTGAACACAATATTCGTAAAAAGACAAGATTTTCTTCTACCAGGAAACACTTGAATTCAGTGCACTCGTAAACAGGCATTTATGCATTTCGATCAGTCAAAAATCAGAATCATGTAGCAGAAAAACAATGTTAGATGAGTCACCCCCTGGAAAAGGTTACTTTTACCTGATGCGAAGTTCACCATGGAAACCAGCAACGTCAGAACCAACAATAATGCGTCGACATTATTCAAACCCAGAACAATGGTTTTGGATGTCAGAATTCCAATCAGCAACACGGCGGGAATAGTCATACCAATGGTGGCCAAGGCCGATCCCAGACAGATATTGATAGAGCGCTGAAGATTATTGGCTATTGCCGCCCTGATAGCCGCCATGCCTTCCGGAGACAGAACCAGAATCGCCACAATCATACCACCCAGATCCGAAGGCGCCCCCAGTTCATAAATTCCATAATCCACAATCACTGCCAGCTTTTTGGACAGCAATACAATGGGAACCATATAGCAGAGCAAAAGCAGGGTATGCGACGAGACAGACAACTTCTTTTCACTCTTGCGATTATAACCCTCATTATCGCCCACAAAATAGTGCCGGTGCCTCATAGCCTGCATGCCCAGGAAAGCCAGATAGAGGACGACATTCATGACAACGAGAAAGACGATTTGCTCAAGGGAGAAAGTACCTATGGACGTTGACTCAGTAAAATTAGGCAGAATCAAACCCAACACAGAGAGAGGAATGAGAATCCCGAGAAAAGAGTTAGCGCCCTGTAAATTAAACGTCTGCTCAACATGCCTGACCCCTCCCAGAAGCAGCGATAATCCGACCAGCCCATTGAGTACAATCATCAGGACAGAAAACATCACATCCCGACCCAGTGTCGGATTATGACTCCCCGTCAGCATTACGGCTGAAATCACAATAACTTCGATACTGATCACTGACAGGGTCAGTATCAGAGTGCCGTACGGCTCTCCCAGCTGTTCGGCCAAACCATCGGCATGGCGAACCACACCAAAGGAAGACCAAAGCATGACAACAAACAAAAGCAGAAACAGTCCGGCACTGACCCAGTTAGAAGAACCTGTCGTCAAAAAGTGGTTGCACAACGAATAGAACAGTATTGATGCTGCAATACCTGAACAAAGCCCAGGTTCGGATTTGAACACCAAAGGTAGTTTTATCACTGCTCAAGCTACCCGTAAAAAATAGGTTTTGAAGGCTATTGATATGAGGAAAGTAGTCACTTAGCCACATGTGAACAAATAATAGATGAGCTGAGAAAATCTCCCTAATCTTTCCCGGCTTCTTTGCCTGAAAGTCTTCTAAATTCTCCTGATGGAACTAATCACTCTCCCGAGACTCTAATATCCAGTGGACTATTAAATCCGGCAGTAAAGGAGTACGCCAATGAACATTATAAACCATGCCATCAAGCTGATGACTGCATTACCCGTAACTACGAGTTTGTGCGTCAACGCTGATAGTACAAAACAAGAAAAAGAATGCTCCCTGAACGCTACGCCGGCCGATTATGATATTGGGCGCCTCATTAAGACAGGAACCACGACAGAAGCAGTCTTTCTTTTTGCTCAAAAAGCCTCAATGATCAGTCCGTATGAGATTCACCGTTTTACCCAGCTTAACATTACTCCGGAATTCGTTGCATCGTTTCATCCTGGAGCGGCTGGTGAACCAGCTTTTATAAATGAAATCCTACAGGCAGTGTTAAGCCCCCAAACGGCGAATGGGTTCGGAGGTACATTATGATTAATAGTCACTTTCCAGCTCAGTCCGGACTTACCAATGAACTGTTAACACAAGAAAAAACCATTAAAGCAGAAAAAGGCGAACAAAATATTACTGATACCTTTGCCAGTCAGGCAAACCATAATATAAACAGAACCTTTAAGAATGATATTTGTGCAACTTCTGTCATAAACCAAGTACACACACCGGAAAGTACCCTGGAAAAACCTTTTCCTGCCCCCCCAACTAAACTAGAGCATTATTATGTTTCAACTCATGAAGGAATTACATGGCATAACAAAAAAAGAAAAGCTTATGAAAGTTCGTCCGCAGAGGCACTTCCAGAAAAGTTAAAAAGCAGTAAAGAGTCTTCTATTATCGAAAGTAGTGCTCTCCTGCAAGCTGGTTGTTTGATACCAAAGGACAAGCAATGGATATCTTTTCTTCAGGATTTTTTCAGGCAGATACCGATTCATGCATCATCTATGAATAGAATTACCTCTTTACAAAGTAAAGCTGGAAAAATTAAAGAAATCGTTTTTCTGGTAGAAGCTAGCCACGGTCGGGGTTATGGAAATTTAAACCTGTATATAGAATTCTTAAGGAATTTTGTCAGACTTTCTCCTGGCACTTTACATCTGGTTCGCTTTTCTGGCTATGAACCTACTCTTAGCAACAAATTACCAAATCTTCTTTCTGGTTTACCTGCACGTGACATTGATGAATTTATCATTTATGGGGAACACAAATTATCGTCACCAGAAATAAGACCGGATAAGCTATTTGGTATTCCATACATCGTAGAAGAGACAATACCAACCCATCTTTTATCAAAAAACACACTACAAATTTACACCGTTTGGGACTCGTATAAAACATCAACAAAAGCTCCATTATTTCAAATAACTAACTATAGGTGGTTCCCTGAATCTACAAGGGAAATGCCCCTGAAAAACCTAGAAAATCATCTGCCCATTTATCCATATGAGATCAATAAAGATACGTCAACACCAGAGTTAATGAAAAGGGATATAGCTAACAGCTTAGAAAATCCAGTCACACAAGGTTATGATACTGAAAAACTAGCTCAATTTTTTACCGAATTATTGCAATCGGCCAAAGAAAATAAAATATATCTAGCCCTTTCCTATCATGCTTCGGGGATGTTAAAACATGAGTATTACAATTACACAAATGCCGCTAAAGCGTGTTTTGGCGATAAGCCTATCATTATTATTGCACCACACAGCGAGAAGATCGACCTATCTGAAAAAGAAAAAAAAGAGCTCAGTGATACTGGTAATATAGAGTTTTCAACTAATTACTGCCTGGACTTTACTGCTGAGAAATCACTTAAAGATAAGGTCACCGTATTTGAATTTACTTTTTTACCGAAGCGACTGTTTGAGTTGATTTGTTATTTTTCCAACATCCCCATTTATGCACCGGGAGCCAGCACCGCTAATATTGCACAATGCTTAAATAAACCCTACCTTGGACTGAGCAGATGTGGTCATGAAATACCAACAACAGGCAACCCAAAACTCTTAGGCCGCTGGAAAGTAGCTAATAGTGCATTTCATTTTAATCCATTCCTTATGCAAGAGGTTAAATCAGCTCTGTTAACAATGAGCAAAGAGCAAATAGAGTTATGTGACAGAAAAATCAAACATGATCTCTGGTATACCCCTGAGAATGCCCATTTAGAACTCAATAAAATATGTAGAGTAATCACAGACGAAATCCTGAGATATACTGGGCTAATCTCAACGTTAATTCCGCACTTTTTTAATGGAACGGATACCTCAAAAATCCATGAATATACTCATCTATCAGCTGATGATCGGCAAAGTTACTTTACCCGGTTATTAGACGAAGGTAGATTACCCGAGTTTTGCCAGTACGTCTGTGATAAATCAAATGAAATAGTGCTTGATTATATGTCTCAAACAACTAAGCCAGGAGATAGTTTTTATGAACTGGCCAGAGCATTACAACAAAAGGCATTGCATCCTGACAACAACATGATGTTGGAAGTATTAGAAAGAAATCTTCCGGATAACTGAAATCCGGCTCAGCCAAAAATACCTTGTTCAGGGGGCTTTGAATAAATCCCCCCCCTTCGCACAACTTCCAGCATCTGTACCTGGCCAATGGCTTCGATAAAAACATCCAGCTTTCTGCGGTTCCGGTCAGCTGCACAGAACGAACCCATTCAGAGACAAAACTATATTTCCCTCCCAGGGGAACTAATATCTCTCCCGAAGCTCAAATACCAATAGTGCTTTCTAACTTTCGTGATGAGCATGGATATTTGAGGCGAAGTAAGGAGTCATAGCCTTAGCTATGGTGACGATCGCCAACGCAGGATTAAGGCTCAAATCTTCAGCGCAATAGGGAGTTAGAAAGTTCGATTGGTATGAAAGGACTATTGAACCCGGCAGTAAAGGAGTACGCCAATGTACATTACAAATGCCATCAAGCTGATATCTGCATTACTCATAACGATGAGTTTTTGTGTCAACGCTGATATTACAGAACAAGAAGAACATTGCCTGAACGACGCACTGGCCGGTTATGATATTGAGCGCCTCACAGAGGTGGGAACCACAGCAGAAGAAGTCTT
>NZ_JAHHPQ010000455.1:0-1754 GCF_024606245.1 Endozoicomonas sp. SESOKO2 | reverse complement strand
CAGGGCCAGCTGTTCTCCTGATGGAATAACTTCAGAGACAGGTATTTCAACGTTGTTGTTGTCAGTTGTGCGCATCCCGGACAGAAAGTGATCGGGGATATCCTGATCCCAGGGCAGAAGGCTATGGGTTTTGAGCAACGCTTCAAACAGTATCTGGATGCCTTTTTTGGTGATGTCATGGTTTTTTAGTTGAAGGCAGGCTTCAAGTAGCCATTTTAGCCATTGGGAGGAATGCTCTTTGCTGAGTTTATGCAGGGCGCCCAACGAGGGAAGCAGGTCGAATACAGCCTGAGCATGGCTGGCGTCCAGAAAACGCAACTGGTCATCTTTTGTTAAGGGTTGCAAGAGTTCCCAGTAGAGTCTTTTCATATAGTCGTATTTCAGCACTCCCGATAATTGCTGCAACCGGGCTGAATGCTGTTCCCATTGGCTCTTATTCGGCAATGATTTCAGCCGCTTGGCAAAATAGACAAAACGCCCTCTGGGTTCATTGGCAGAAAACAGAGCTATTGCCTTACTTAACACGTTCAAAGGCACGGCTTTGCCCGAATGACGCCAGAAAAAATCCCGGTTCTGTTGACTAACCTCAAGGTAGCGTTTGACGCCTTTCCCTCCATAAGAAGACAGAAGCGTTATCAATGATTCCAGCATCAGAGCGGGTTTAGTCTTTTCAACGTGGTGAAATTGTTTTAAAAGCGCCCAGCTGATTACCCAGTCTGGGTTAGGGGTGGAAAGATAAAGGGAAACTGTTTTTAGCTGGCGATTGAATTTGTCATCCTCTTCATTATTCAAGTGGCTATTTTCTTCATTAGATTCTGTCAACAGCCACTGTTTCAGTTGTGTTTCCAGGTGTTTCAGCTCTTCAATAGCAGGTAGCCCTTCTGATGCCCAGAGCCTGGCCATAATTTGCAATAACAGATGGTTGGGCACCCCCCCGAAGCTTATCCAGTTCATCATTTTTTTCACTGGTTCATGTTTGGGCATGCCCTGGCCATTATTTATGGACGAGAAGGCACGGAACCGCTCCATACTGAACTCGCCATCCTGGTCTTTCCACTCCGGCCAGCCAAGCACTTTTTTCACTCGCTCATATGTGGGCATGCCCCGGCCAAGATTCATGGAAGAAAATGCGCGGAGCCGCTCCATACCGAACCTGCCATCCTTTTCTTTCCATTCCGGCCAGTTCAGCATCGCTTTCACGTCCTCATATTTGGGCGGGCCTTTGCCAGCATTCATGGCTGTGAAGGTGCGGAATCGCTCCATGCTGAACTCGCCATACTTATCTTTCCACATCTGCCAGCCCAGAATCTCTTTCACTTCCTCCTCATTTTCAGGCAAGCCTCTGGCATGATTCATGGACGAGAAGGCGCGGAACAGCTCCATGCTGAACTCGCCATTCTTGTCTTTCCATACCTGCCAGCCCAGCACCATTTTCACTTTCTTGTGTTTGGGCACAAATCTTTTGGTGAACATCGACGAGAAAGAGCGAAATAACTCCATATTGAATTCGCCATCCTCGTCTCTCCATTCCGGCCAGTCCAGCATCGCTTTTAATTTTTTATGTTCCTCATGTTTGGGAATGCCTTTGCTGTGATTCATGGACGATAAAGCGCGGAACAGCTCCATATTGAACTCGCCATCCCTGTCTTTCCATTCCGACCAGTTCAGCACCTCTTCCACGTCCTTTTTTTTGAGCATGCCTTTGCCACTATTCATGGATGAGAAAGCGCGGAACAGCTCCATATTGAACTCGC
>NZ_JAHHPQ010000454.1:0-2720 GCF_024606245.1 Endozoicomonas sp. SESOKO2 | reverse complement strand
CATGTAAGTCATACTCCATTCGTGAAAATGCGTCACATCTTAGCCTCGACAGAGAGGCAATCAATGAAAGCTGTAACAAAATCAAAGAGGGATCGCAGTAGAAAGGAATCACAAAAACAGAGAGGTACGAAAACCCTCCAGCCAGAAGCTGGAGGAACCGGCCAATTACTTCACGCGACCCACGTACTCACCAGTACGGGTATCGATTTTCAGAACTTCACCTTCGGTAATAAAAAGAGGAACCTTCACGGTAGCACCAGTGCTTAGTTTGGCTGGTTTGGAGCCCCCCTGGGCGGTATCACCTTTCAGACCCGGGTCGGTTTCAATGACTTCCAGTTCTACAAAGTTAGGTGCGGACACAGAAAGAGGGGATCCGTTATATAGGGTTACGGAGTATACTTCCTGCTCTTTGAGCCAATCGAGAGTGTCGCCCACGGCTTCCTTACTGGCAGCGTGTTGCTCGAAAGAACCGTCGGTCATCATGAAATGCCAGAATTCACCGTCGGTGTAGAGGTACTCCATGTCATAGTCCATCACGTCTGCCGCTTCGATGCTTTCACCAGACTTGAAGGTACGTTCCCAGACACGATTGCTCATCAGGTTGCGGAACTTAACCCGGTTAAAGGCCTGGCCCTTACCCGGTTTTACAAACTCGTTCTCAATGATGACGCAGGGGTCACCTTCCAACATCACCTTGAGACCAGAACGAAACTCGTTGGTACTATAACTAGCCATCGGACACTACCAGCAAAATGAAAACCCCTATGATAACCCGTTACGAGGGCGGTGTGCATACTGACAAGCTATCAACCCGTCTTCTGCTTCCCGAAGAGCAGCCTGAAAACTGGAAAAAAGTACTGGGAGATTCAGTCACTGACCCTGAAGTACTGCTGAACATGCTGAATCTTCCACACACTCTGCTGCCGGGAGCCATCAAAGGCGACAAGTCTTTCAGTATGCGGATTCCACGTCCATATATAGACCGGATGAAGAGGGGTGACCAGTACGATCCATTACTCAGGCAGGTTCTGCCCCTGGGAGAAGAGTGTGTGGAAGTCAGTGGTTTCAGTTTCGACCCTCTGGCAGAACAGTCCCGGAACCCGACCCAGGGTATTATTCATAAATACCAGGGAAGACTGCTGCTGATTGTCAGCGGAGCCTGTGCCGTAAATTGCCGTTTCTGCTTTCGGCGGCATTTCCCTTATGGTGACAATCAGCTGGGCGGAGACAGCTGGATGCGGGCGGTAGAGTACATTCGTTCTCAAAATAGTATTCATGAGGTCATATTGAGCGGCGGAGATCCACTGGCTTCTTCTGATAGCCGCCTTGCCCGCATAGTAGAGGAACTGTCCGATATTCCCCATTTAAAAACGCTTCGAATCCATACCCGTCTGCCCATTGTTATTCCCCAGAGAGTCACCCGGGAAATGCTCCACTGGTTTTGTGGTGGAAGACTTAAACCCGTTATGGTGATTCATTGCAACCATGCTAATGAGATCGATGAGCCGGTTGAACAGTCACTGCAAAAGCTAAGACAAGCGGGTGCCATATTACTTAATCAGACGGTTCTGCTTAAAGGTATTAATGATGACTCTGAGTCACTGGCTGATCTGAGTCACACCCTCTTTAATGCCGGAGTACTGCCTTATTACCTGCATCTTCTGGACCGGGTTCAAGGTGCTGCTCACTTTGACGTAACGGAAGAGAGCGCGAAGATACTCATTCATGAACTGATGCAGAAATGTCCGGGTTACCTGGTCCCCAGGTTGGTCAGAGAGATAGCAGGAGAGGCCAGCAAAACCCCGATACCGATCAATTAGCCCGCCAGTCATGCTGGATTCTTTAAGCCTGTGATCTTAATATAAGAAATAGTGCTAAAGATTTTTTAACGGGCAGATAATCAGGATGATTCAATGGACATGCAGAACGAAAGGATTCCATTGCAGCTCCCGTCTCAAAGCCTGAACAGTTTATCGTTCAGCCAAACGGATGTGCATGCGGTTCACCAATGGCTCAGTGAACTGCCTAAAACCGACAGGTCAGTGTCGTTTAAATCAATAGGGCAGGCGCTGGAAGAACTGACCCGCCTCAAAGTACAACCTTCTCTTCAATGGTCTTTGGTTGAGCAGTTCAGGCCCGTCGTTTATTTTCTGGTACATCAGAGTCAGAGTCAGACTCTGAAAAATATCGTCACTTTCAATGATGCTCAGCAACAAGAGTACAACAACTGTCTGAAGCTGCTACTCAGGCTACTGAAAGTCTACAAGATGGTTGTCCGAAGCAGTCAGAGCCAACAGGATACTGCCAGCCCCCTGGCCGCAGCATTGCATCGGTCAATGACTGAGAGTGCCTCTATTCTGCTCTTTACCTGCGAGTATTATCGACCTGTTCCCGAGCGGGTATGGCTGGAAATGCACACGCTATACTTCGCTGCCCGCACACAAAATCTGGAAACTTTCAGCCTTGAGGACCCCATCACCACCAAAGCCAGGAAATTGTCTCTTTCGGATCTGTATAAGCGGGCGTTATTGCTCAGTCGCTCCCGATCCAACCAGCTGAGACCCCAGGAAATCCGACAGATTTTCAAGGCACTTTGCCTCTGGGCACCACACAGCAAACTCGAGCCTGTAGAAGACAGCCGGTCACACTTTGTGGTCAATCTGGATTCCGATGAAGGCCTGCTCTATAGCTCTCTGTTGGAAGGAGAAAAAAATGATCAC
>NZ_JAHHPQ010000453.1:0-30007 GCF_024606245.1 Endozoicomonas sp. SESOKO2 | reverse complement strand
CAAGAACGTATCCTTAAGAGCGATGCCCCGATCAGTGGAGGTGCATTATACGGAGCTTAAGAGGTAGGTCAACGAGTTATTTCAAAACGACTGAAAACCATTTTCTCCTTCATTGAAAAGATCAAATTTAAAAGGTCGCTCAAAGCGTTCCTTCAATTGTTCAACCATTTCGGGACTGGCCTTAACGCCCGACCTTTCCAGATGAACCAATGAACGTCCTCTGGACTCCTTCTCACCAATTAACTGCTGAATACGCCTTTCCAAAAATACCTTTCTTGATACATTTTCTTCTGAGAGTTCTTTTCTTTCCTTCAACAGCCACAACTCTCTTTGCGCTGCTGCCAACTCCTCTGGTTCATCTTCCTCCCCAAGATCCAGTTGTCGACAGATCAAATCATTAAGCTCTTTTGCCACTCCGATCCTGAAATCAACCAACTCATTGCCAGAAGACTTAGATGACAGCTCTTGAACAGCTGCCAGGTATTGCAGCAGTTTACTTTCCTGTCGTTGGCAAACTCCCCGGAGTTGTTGATTAACGCCATCCGGAATCACCATACTCCAGATATTCTTCTTCATGTAAGCCTTGATTCTTTCAAGGCTTATTTCTTCTACTTGCTCCCTGATGGTTGTGCACGAAGCTCTCATAAAATGGTCAATCTGCTCCGGCAAACGCTCAACAGCCCCATCCAGCATACAACTCACAAGATTATCTGCCTCTTCCTCTAATCGAGTACGACAACTTTTCAGTGTTGCAAAGCAGAGACTGATCTTACGAGGGTCCATATTTGCTGCGGTGTATTTCTCACTCTCGGACAATAGATCAAAATCCGGAAAAAACGTTTCCTGAACTATCAATAGGGGATTGGGCCTTATGAGACAGCCCGTGGCACTTTTGGATATAAGCGAGCTGATCAACTCCCCTTGATACACTCCTGCATCCATCATCCGTAACAGAGCCATCAGCTCAGCAAGAAAAGACTTTTTGTTACTTAAACGCTTCAGATCAGGGGCATCAAGAACCATTGAATCGATAGCTGACTTTGTATGCTCCATCAGATCCGTGACATCAAATGACTCCTTGCCCTGAAGCGTAGTTTTTAAAGCCAGAGTTTGTCTCAGGTCGTAGAGAGAATAAACAGCTCTGGCAACATCCTCAGTTTGAATGGCTAAGATCAGTGAATGCATTGACTTGACGGCCTGAGCTTCATTTTTTAATTGCAGCTCCTTTCTTCTGGCCTGACGAAGCTCTGGTTTTTCCTGAAAGTTACCAGACCTTGTTGTGAGAACAGGTGATTCAGACCGAACTAAAGCTTGATGAGCTGACTGCAGTTTGGGCTGGGCATCAAAGCTTTTTATCAGCCGAACGCGAATCAGTCTTCGCCCGAATCTTTTAAAACCTCTTCCAACAGCAATCAGCTTTTTGCCCAGATACTCAAAAAACTTTATTTCATAACCAAAAATCCTGAAAATCCTTGACTGGGCTATCTGTTTGGGAGTTTCAGAGGGTTGCCGACTGGGAGAAGGCGTTTCCGGGCGTTCTATCATTGCTTCATCCTGAATTGCAGAGTCTCTGTCTTATTCGAATGGCTTTATAGAGAAACTATAGATAAAAACACCGCCTATCCTCTATTAGTTCATCTACAGAACGAAAACACCCGCAACAGGGTGCGGGTGTTTATGGAACATCAAGCACCTGTCTAGCCAGACCAGGCCTCCATAGAACCTTTAACCTTTGTCATTGCATTCTTTTCCAGTTGTCTGATTCGCTCAGCTGAAACGCCATAGTGGTCTGCCAGTTCATGAAGAGTCGCCTTATCTTCATTGAGCCAGCGCTTCTGAAGGATATCGCGGCTGCGCTCATCCAATGTTGCCAGAGCATTTCTCAACAGGTTCACCGAAGACTCGGACCAATCTGAATCTTCTAAAAGGCGTGCCGGATCTGCTCGCTGGTCTTCCAGATAGTGAGCAGGTGCTGCGTAGCTGCCGTTGTCATCACTGTCATCGGCATAGCCATCAAAGGCGGTATCATGGCCGGCCATTCGACCTTCCATTTCACGAACCACTTTGGCCTCGACACCCAAGTCATTGGCTACGGCCTTAACTTCATCATTACTGAGCCAGGAGAGGTGTTTTTTGGAACTGCGAAGATTAAAAAACAGCTTGCGCTGTGCCTTGGTGGTAGCCACCTTCACAATACGCCAGTTTTTCAGGATAAACTCATGGATTTCAGCCTTCACCCAGTGCACTGCAAAAGAGACCAGACGAACACCCACCTCCGGATTGAAACGTTTTACGGCTTTCATCAAGCCCACATTCCCTTCCTGAATCAGGTCAGCCAGGGGAAGCCCATAGCCACTGTAGCTTCTGGCAATATGGACGACAAAACGCAGATGAGACATAACCAACTGACGGGCAGCTTCCAGATCGTTCTTGTAGTAGAGACGCTCCGCCAAAACCTTTTCCTGGTCAGCAGACAACACAGCAATAGCGCTGACCCCTGTTACGTAGGCATCAATATTTTGCCCCGGGACTAACATATCGACTGGTTGTATACTGGTTCCCATGAATAACTCCATTGTAAGTGCCGATTCAGCACTCTACTTAAATTCAAACTCCAAATGCCCATGGCGTATAGAAAAACAACAGACTGGCCTTCGATTAAATAATAACAAAAACCGGGCTTTACGACCCTAGCTACTTTACGCTCTTTTGCGATAAAAACGCTATAAAAACACGCTTAACCCGCCTACTCTTGCCAAACATACCCTCTAGGGCCGCTCTTCTATTGTTCGAACATGACGATAGCAGCTCAATGCTGCTCCTGCCACCCCCAGGAAAATACCCGAGGCCAATAATGAGAAGAACATTGAAAAGCCGGGCCCTTGAGGCGTATAGCTGCTGCCGTAGAGGGCGGCGAGTTCTAATACTTCTGACACCAAACCAGCCAGCACACCCAGAATAATCAGCAGGGCCAACAAAGCCCCTCCCAGCCCATACCACATCCCCATATAAAGAAATGGCAATGTAACAAAACCATCGGTTCCACCCACGAGCTTGATCACTTTGATTTCAGCCCTGCGACTCTCAACGCTGAGACGCACAGTGTTGCCTATCGTTAAAAGCACAATGATTCCAAGAAGCACTGATAGTATGAGAGTAAAACGCTCGAGCAATTGAGTCATAGACTCAAGTCGCTTAATCCATTCCTGATCCAGCAGTGCCTCCATAACTCCTTCTTTGACCCGATATTTTCTCAAAAGTTCATTGAGTTGTTCAGCACTGAGCCCATTCCGGGGTGTAAGCTCCAGAACACCCGGCAAAGGATTAAAGCCCAGGGCATCGATAACCCCTTTCATCCGGGCCCTTTCCTGAAAGTCACTCAACCCCTCATCTGGACTGATATAAAGAAACTGATCAATATCCGGATCGTCTCTGGCTTCAACCTTGAGGCGATTGACCTCGTCACGCTCCAGCTTGTTGTCGAGATAGAGAGAGATTCTGGGCTGACCTTCCCATTCATGCCCCAGTGACTGGAGATTATTGGACAGTAATACAAGAATCGCAGGCAGTGCAAAAGCTACCGCAATCATCAGACAATTCAGAAAAGAAGCAAAAGGCGTCTTAAAGATGCGCCGTAATGAGTCAACTGCTACCTGTCGGTGCAGGCTTTTCAAATAAGCCATTGAGAAGCCTGTTGCCTTCTTTCTGGCTGCCCCTCTTTCAGCTTCAGCGTCTTTAGCCGCTGTAGGCTCTGACCGTTTTTTTTGGCTACCGTCTTTGTTTCTGACACTTTTTCTTGGAAACACGCTTTAACGCACCTCCTGATCATTAACCAGATGCCCCTGATCCAGAGTCAAAATACGATGGCGCATGCGGGCTACCAGTGCCAGATCGTGACTGGCAACCAGGACAGTAACGCCTACCTGATTAAAGCTTTCAAACAGCTGCATGATTTCAGCGGACAAATTAGGGTCGAGATTGCCAGTGGGTTCGTCGGCCAGAATCAGAGGAGGCCGGTTAACAACCGCACGCGCCAACCCCACGCGCTGCTGTTGACCACCAGACAGCTGAGCTGGATTCATTTTCTCCTTATCCAGAAGCCCCACGATATCCAGTGCAGCACGAACCCTGCCGGCGCACTCATGGTGAGTGTTTCCGGCAATGATCAGAGGCAAGGCAACGTTATCAAACACAGATCGATCAAAGAGCAGCTGGTGATCCTGGAAAACCAGACCTATGTTTCTACGAAAATAAGGAATCTGGCCACGCTTTAGCTTGCTGGTATCGTGCCCTCCCACCCAGATACTGCCAGAGGTCGGTTGCTCCATCAGCATGATGAGTTTCAGCAGAGTACTCTTACCGGCTCCGGAATGGCCGGTAAGAAAAGCAATTTCACCCCGATGCAGGTGGAAGCTGGTCTGTTCCAACCCCACGTGCCCTCCGGGATAACGCTTGGTGACATTGTCAAAGCGTATCATTAAGAACTTCCCTGCTGCTCTATTTTCATTGTTTAAGGCTCAACCGGGTCGAAGAGAGCTTCTACAAACTCATCTGCAGAGAAAGGCCTCAAATCGTCTATTTGCTCACCCACCCCCAGGAAGCGAATTGGTAGTTGCATCTGTTTGGACAAGGCAAAAACAACCCCACCCTTTGCAGTACCGTCCAGCTTGGTAAGCGCCATACCCGTCAGGTTAACTGCTTCGTGGAATATCCTGGCCTGATTGAGGGCATTCTGCCCTGTGCCGGCATCCAGAACCAGAAGCACTTCGTGGGGAGCCGAATCATCCAGCTTACCCAGAACCCTCTTAACCTTGCGCAGCTCATCCATCAGGTTATCTTTGTTGTGCAGGCGACCGGCCGTGTCAGCAATCAAGACATCCGCTCCACGCGCCTTGGCTGCTTCAAAAGCGTCATAAAGCACAGATGCACTGTCAGCGCCGGTATGCTGAGCAATCACAGGGATATCATTCCTTTCGCCCCAGACCTGCAGCTGCTCCACAGCTGCAGCCCGGAAGGTATCACCTGCAGCCAGCATCACTTTGCGCCCTTCAGCCTGAAGCTTACGCGCTACCTTACCGATCGTTGTCGTTTTACCAACACCGTTAACACCCACAACGAGAATGACGTAAGGCGTTTTTTGCTCATCAACAATTAAAGGCTGGTCAGCAGGCTTGAGAATTTCCTTAAGTTCAACCTTCATGGCAGAGATCAACGCATCGGCATCGCCCAGCTCGCGGTATTTCACTTTTTTGGTCAGTTTCCCGATAATTTCTGTCGTGGCTTCAACGCCTACATCCGATATCAGAAGCTGTGTTTCCAGCTCTTCCAGCAGATCTTCGTCGATTTCTTTTTTACCAACAAAGATTTCCGCGACACCATCAACAAATACACTACGGGTCTTGCCAAGCCCGCGCTTCATGCGAGCAAAGAAGCCTTTCTTCTCTTCCTGAGGCTCGCCCCTCTCCGGGACAGAAGGAAGAGTAGCAACTGTTTCAGCTTTTGGCTCCTTGACCGCCTCTTCCGTTTTTTCCTCAACCTTCTCAGCCTGTATTTCTACAGGTTCAACAGAAACGGTTTCTTCTGCTGTTTCTGCAACTGCCCCTTCGACTTCTGTCTGGACAACTGTCTCCTGGTGGGCTGCTGTCGGCTCAGTTTTCGGACTCTCATCTATAACCGGGACGGGCTCGCTGTTTTTCTCTTCTTTGCGTCCCCAGGGCCAAAAACGTCGCTTCGCCGTTTTCTCATCACTTTTGCGAGAACCGAACATAAACTACTTCATCAGAATGGATTAAAAGGGTCACCGTATTAAAGCAGGTGGGTCTCAGGAGGCTGGTCGAAGCAGTTACAATGCCCGGACAGCCTTCCGGAATTGTGTATCCTATCTTACAGCTATTTACGAATGAAGCTTTTTAAGGTGAAAAATAGCATCAATGAGGTACGGGTATCTCTCGGGAAACCGCGGTTATCTCGTTTGGCAACTGATGTACAATCGCTGCTTTAAGGCCATCAACCGGAGTGATCAATGGCGCGAAGAGCAGCCATCAGGCAACGCCCAAATAAAGGTGGCGGAGAATTAAGAATCATTGGCGGACAATGGCGCAGTCGCAAGCTGCCTGTGGCAAACCTGCCGGGCTTGCGACCCACCTCGGACCGTGTGAGAGAAACCCTGTTTAACTGGTTGATGCCCTATGTTCCGGGTGCCAGGGTGCTGGACTGTTTCAGTGGGACAGGCGCCCTGGCCCTTGAGTCACTCTCCCGAGGCGCCAAAGAAGCCACCCTGCTTGAGGCAGCAGCAGAGGCTGCCTCGCTGCTTGGCAAAAACCTGACAACCCTTCAGGCAAAAAATGCCAGAGTCATTCGCACCGACAGCCTGAAATGGCTACAGCAAGCCGCAGACAAGGCTTTCGATCTCATCTTTCTGGACCCTCCATTCAGGCAGGAACTGCTGGAAGAAACTTGTCGCCTGCTTAATTCAAATGGATACATTCACAACGACAGTCTGATTTACATTGAGGTAGAAAAGGAACTATCGCCTCTTCCCGTACCTTCAAACTGGACAGTCACGAAAACCAAAACTGCAGGCCAGCTGAGTTATTACCTGTTGAGTGTTGAGTGAACACAAGTAATAAAAATGATGAGCAAAGTAAAGTCCCCCTGCATTCGCCAATGTGCACTCAATAAAGACCAGGTGTGTACCGGCTGTTTTCGGAGCCGGACAGAAATAGCCCGATGGAGCCGGGCCAGCCAGGAAGAGCAGAAAGAGATTGTATTGAATGCCAAGGTTCGCTGTAAGCAAAAAACGGCTGAATAATGGATACAAACCCTATCATTGGAAAACAACATCACTCACAGGTAGTGGACTTAACCTATCGTTCTAGGTACCCTTCACACCGCTGAGATTATTCTAACACTCTCTTTTCAGACGAGAACTCTAAGGAGTGGTCACATGAAACAACCCGTCCGTATCGCAGTCACAGGCGCAGCAGGTAACATCAGTTACTCTCTTCTTTTCAAAATTGCTGCTGGTGAAATGCTGGGCGCGGATCAGCCGGTGATTCTGCAACTGGTTGAGATTCCTCAGGCTATGGACAAGCTGCGTGGCGTGGCCATGGAACTCGAAGACTGCGCTTTCCCGCTGGTTCACGGCATCAGCCTGCACGACAACCCATTCGATGGATTCCGTGGTGTTCATTACGCCATGCTGGTAGGTGCGCGTCCTCGAAGCAAGGGCATGGAGCGTGCGGATCTGCTGGAAGCTAACGCAGTTATCTTCGCCGAGCAGGGTAAGGCTCTGAATGAAGTAGCAAACCGCGACGTTAAAGCACTGGTGGTGGGTAATCCGGCTAACACCAACTGCCTGATTCTTTCCCGCAATGCTCCGGATCTGGATCCTTCCCAATTCTGCGCAATGACCCGCCTGGACCACAACCGTGCCAAAGGTATCCTGGGCAACAAGCTGGGCGTTAATCCATCCGACATCGACGGTGTTTGCGTCTGGGGTAACCACTCTCCAACCATGTACCCTGACGTACATCATGCGACTGTTCTGGGTGAAGAGTCGGCAATCAGCAAAATCGATGAGCAATGGTACAAAGAAGATTTTACACCTCGCATTCAGAAACGTGGTGCTGAAATCATTGAATGGCGCGGCCTCTCTTCCGCCGCCTCTGCCGCACAAGCCGCTCTGGATCACGTGCGTGACTGGGCCCTGGGCAGCAACGGTGAAATCGTCAGCATGGGCATCATCTCTGACGGCAGCTACGGCGTAGCCAAAGGCATTTACTATTCCTTCCCATGTGTCTGCGAATTCGGCAGCTACCAGATCGTTCAGGGTCTGGAGATCAACGAATACGGTCAGAGCATGATGAAGAATACCGAAGAAGAACTGCTGAGCGAGAAAGCCGCTGTCGATCACCTGTTGCCAGCTGAAACCGCGCAGTCTCGTGAAAACCTGAGAAAATCTGACCGCACTGGCCAGACCGCTTTTGACAACGGTCTCGACAAGGCTGACGTCTACTATAAAGCCGATCGCATCTGCTGATTAGTCTTACCTGCAGGAGCTGATACACTCAGCTCCTTTTTATTTCCTCCGTAATCCCTTACCGACCCGGAATCCTCATAGGCACAAAATATTCTGCTTCCAATTCGGCAAAGGACTCCCTGGCCGCTTCACTGACATAAGGCCGATCCATAAGCAGAATCTGATAGAAAACTCTCCGGTGCAGTTTTTCTGGCAACAATTCATTTTCTTCCAGAAACGCTGAGGTCACCACCTCCTGCCAACTGCTGAGCACCATGAAGTTGTTCAACGCCAATGCTTCAATTTCATGCTCCGGCACCTCCATAAAGCCTGACAACACAAGTCCGGCAATAATCTTTTCCAGTGTCTCCAGAGAGAGCCTTGCAAACTGTTGATAGGCAGACCGAAGCTCTCTGCTCCTGCTCATAACCCCATGAACATCCCGATAGATAAAACGAAACTGCCACATACCGGCCAGGGCCAATTCCAGATACGTCCGCTTATCCTGAAAGGTCAGTGGACGATCTTTCGGAATAATCATGTTGTCAGCAATGTTGTCTATCAAACGTTGAAAAAGTGCGTGGATAATCTCATCTTTATTCCTGAAGTGGTAATAGAGATTTCCGGGAGAAATCCCCAGCTCTGCGGCAATATGGTTGGTCGTTACCGTCCTTTCACCCCGGTCATTAAAAAGCCCCAGAGCTTTGTCCAAAATACGATCACGAGTTTTAACTGCCATAAATACCCTTGAAATCCTGTCAGTAAATCGCTAAATTTAATTTTAGAGCAATTACTCTAAATGATCAAAACCCATTACCCGGCCAGACTCTTGCGAAAAAATGAAACCAGATCGGCTGAAGGAGACCTGCACCATGAGCCTTAGTGAAATTGACCAGCCTACAGAGACTGCCTCATCGGATCAAATGACCGCCAGCGATCATTCTTCCAGCCAGATCGCAAGGATGAAGACATCTCTGGAGGCTCAGCAAAAAGCCTTTCAAAATCAACCCAACCCATCACTTCAGCAACGCAGGAAGTGGCTGAAAACGCTGAAAGAAGGTTTGAAGAAACACCAGAAAGCCCTGGTGGATGCCATAAACAGGGACTTTGAGGGCCGTGCTGAAACAGAATCCCTGTTAGCCGAGTTTATGCCATCCCTCTCAACCATCGATTACTGTTGCAAGCATCTGGCTAAATGGATGAAGCCCAGTAAGCGACATGTAGCAATCACTCTACAACCGGCTGCGGCAAAGGTGGTTTATCAACCTCTGGGCGTTGTCGGCATTGTTGTTCCCTGGAACTACCCTCTCTTTCTGGCCATAGGCCCCCTGGCTACAGCCCTGGCTGCCGGTAACCGGGCAATGATCAAGATGTCTGAGTATACTCCGGCTACCTCCAGACTGTTTGCCGAGATGATTGCGGATATCTTCCCTGCTGACCTGGTCACTGTTGTCAATGGTGAAGCGGATGTGGGAGCCGCTTTCACCGCTCTACCGTTTGACCACATTCTCTTTACCGGCTCTACCCAGGTCGGCAAACACGTAATGACGGCCGCGGCCAAAAATCTCACCCCCGTAACCCTTGAACTCGGGGGAAAATCCCCGGTGATCATTGATGAAGACTTCCCAATGCAGGAAGTAGCCGAGCGTGTCTGCTACGGAAAATCAATGAATGCGGGGCAGACTTGCGTCGCCCCTGATTACGTTCTGGTCAAGCAACAACGCAAGGAAGAGTTTGTAGAAGCTTACCTGAAGGCCTTCAGCAACATGCATCCTTCAGTGAATGACAGTCAGCATTACACTGCGATTATTAACGAGAGACAGCATCAAAGATTACTCAGCCACATTGAGGATGCCAAAAGCAAAGGGGCAGAGATTCGGGTGGGCAACAATGAGGAAATAACCGATGGCTCCCGTCGTTTACCTCCCCATCTGATTCTGAATGCTACGGAAGACATGAGCGTCATGCAGGAAGAAATTTTTGGTCCACTGCTGCCCATCATCGGGGTAGACAGCATTGATGAAGCTATTCAGTTCATCAATAGCCGTCCACGTCCACTGGCGCTTTATTATTTTGGTGAAAACAAACAGACTCAGGACAAAGTTCTGACCCATACTCACTCAGGAGGTGTCTGCCTGAATGAAACCCTTTTTCATGTTGCCATCGACGATATGCCTTTTGGTGGTGTGGGCGCTTCCGGCATGGGCCATTATCACGGACACGAGGGTTTTCAGGCGCTGTCCAAGGCAAAATCGGTCTTTACCAAAGGTCGCTTTAACAGTGTCCGGCTGGTATTCCCTCCCTATAACAGCTGGCTGAAGAAGAGGATGATAAAATTCCTGTCAGGCTCCTGATCATTCTGGTCCGGACTGTCATTCGATAGTCCGGAATACTTCTCGTGCTCAAAGTCCTTGAAAATAACAATTTATCACCTAATTACGCTGTTTTGACTCAGGTAGTTTGTCACCTTTGATTGATTTCGATACCATTCTGCCTTCGTTATCCATAGATTGAAGAACTCTGTTTTAACCATTTTCAGTCTGTAATGGGCAGATCAGGACGCACAGTCCTTCACTACAGGCATCTGTGAAGCCATAGAGCTTTCGGAATAATGACCTTGGCAAACTTTGGTCAACCGAGCTCAGAGGCTTCGCCGGACATCAGCAGGAAATGCACTTCAATGAGCAAAGTAATCTACCCTGGCACTTTTGACCCTATCACCAAAGGCCATCTGGACCTGGTAGAACGGGCAGCAAGAATTTTTGACAACGTGGTCATTGCGGTAGCAGAAAGCCCTAAAAAGAAGCCTCTGTTTGATCTGACCAAACGTGTTGAGCTGGCAGAAGAGGTCACAGCTCACCTTGATAATGTTTCGGTAACAGGTTTCAGCTCCCTGCTGGCTCACTTTCTGGAAGAGCAGAAAGCGACTGTGATTCTGCGTGGCCTGAGGGCCGTATCCGACTTCGAATACGAATTCCAGATGGCCAACATGAACCGGATTCTGGCACCAAAAGTAGAGAGCTTGTTTCTGACACCTGCCGAGCAATACTCCTATATTTCTTCTACGCTGGTACGGGAGATAGCCTCACTGGGTGGAGATATCGACAAGTTCGTCTCCCCCTGTGTTCAGGAAGCCCTGAAGGACAAATTTGGCCCACAAGCCCGGTAGCTGATGGTGCACCCTGAGCCTGGCGCCTGAGCTGAAACGCTCACGCGGAACTGGAGATTACGTCATGTCCCTGATCATTACTGATGACTGCATTAACTGCGATGTCTGTGAGCCGGAGTGCCCGAACAGTGCGATCTCTCCCGGGGAAGAGATTTACGAGATCGACGCCAACCTGTGCACGGAATGTGTAGGTCACTACGACGAGCCACAATGCCAACAGGTTTGCCCGGTCGATTGCATCCCCAAAGACCCCGATAATGAAGAGTCGCACGATGAATTGATGGAAAAGTATTTGATTATTACGGCGGCGGCCTGATCATTACTTTTTTCATTACTCATGATTCTCTACAGGAGTCTGCCTGCAGGCAGGCTCCTAACTCAAAAACGCCCCACTCTGGTACTCCCGAACCGCCTGCATCACTTCTTCGCGACTGTTCATAACAAAAGGTCCATACTGCACAACAGGCTCATTCAATGGTTTACCCGCCAGTATCAGAAAGCCAGCTTGACTTTCAGTACCCAATTCAAGTCCGTCACCTTGCGCGAAAACCGCCAGTTCTGATTGACTGATGACCTGACCTGTGGATGCCTGAAGTTTTACCTGACCTTCATAGACGTAGACCATCAGTTTTTTGTCACCTATGGGTAGCTTGATAGTGCTGCCCGCTTTCAGCGATACATCCAATAACAGCGCATCCGTTACCTCTCTTTTCAGTGGTGCGGATAATTGACGACCATCAATCTCTACTTCACCCAGCAGCAATCTGGCAGACCAACCTTCAAACGACAGTACAGGGAAATTCTCCACACTGATATCAAGATACTCAGGATCACTCATTTTCCGGGCTGCGGGCATATTCAACCAGATCTGGAAACCATGCAGCTGATCATTTTCAAGAACAGGCATCTCTGAATGAACGATTCCCTTTCCAGACTTCATCCACTGAACACCACCTGACTTTATAGACCTTTGGTTACCCAGATGATCTTCATGCCTGAATCCTCCCATTTTCATATACGACACCGTCTCGATGCCTCGGTGAGGATGAGCCGGAAATCCGGCACCCAGGTCGCCAGAGCCGTCAGCTCTGATTTCGTCCAGCATCAAAAAGGGATCCATGAGCTTATGCTGCCCTGACCCCATGACTCTCTTGAGTTTCACTCCGGCTCCGTCTGAAGCCGGACGGGCGGGTACGAGTTCGATCAAACCTCTTGCTTGCATCACTTTATGCCACCAGTTGATCTATTCTTTCTGCAGCTTTACCCAGCGCGACTTCTCTTGCGTCGCCACTTTTGGCGAGCCCTTCTGCATAGATGAACTCGACATCCGTAATCCCGATAAAACCAAGGAAATGCTTGATCAGTGCGGTTTGTGTATCCATGGGTGTACCCTGATACTCACCCCCTCTGGCCGCCAGGATATAGGCCTTTTTGCCATTCAAAAGCCCCTGCGGTCCCTGTTCGGTGTAGCGGAAAGTGATGCCTGCCCGGGCAATATGGTCAAAGTAAGTCTTCAGGGTTGATGGCATGGTAAAGTTGTAGAGAGGCAATCCCAGCACCAGTACATCGGCTTCATTCAACTCTCTGATCAAACGATCTGACAAGCTGGCTATATACTTCTGGTTTTCATTGCGCTCTTCTTCTGACAGGCTGAAGCCTTGAAAACTTTCTGCTGTCAGGTGAGGAATCGGTTCTGACACCAGATCACGATAGATTACCTTTTCCACAGTGTGGTTCCGGGTGTATTTTTCAACAAACTGTCTGGCCAATTGCCCTGACTGTCCTTCTGAGCCAAACAGACTGGAATCGATTTGCAGGATGGTGCTCATAATGATCTCCGGTTTATTAGATTGCTTTGGTTAAGCTTAATTTAATATCGATTTTTACGAATAAAAAGCGCAAAATATCCCTTATAAATATCGAATTATTAGATCAAAAGTTCATCATCCATGGCCAAAGTCACCCTTGAACAATGGCGAATGCTCCATGCCGTCGTTGAACATGGCGGTTTCGCACAAGCCGCAGAAGCCCTTCACAAGAGCCAGTCAACCGTCAGCTATGCCGTAAATAAGCTGCAGCAGCAGCTTGATGTTGAAATACTGGTCATCAAAGGCAGGAAGGCAGAATTAACGGAAGCTGGAAAAGTGCTGATCAGGCGCTCCCGGTCCCTGCTGAAAGAGTCCGATGCGATCGAAAAGGTTGCTGACAGTCTGTCCCAAGACTGGGAAGGCCGCATCACACTGGGAGTTGATGTCATCTTTCCACCCCAGTTGCTCTCGACCTGTCTGAAAAGACTGTCATCAGAGTGCCAGCAAACCCATATTGAGCTGGTAGAAACGGCACTTTCAGGTACTACCGACATGTTGGCCACCGGTCAAGCAGACCTGGTGATCAGTGGCCTCGTGCCACAGGGTTTTATGGGAGAGCCTTTAATGAAAGTTACATTCAAGGCGGTTGCTCACAAGGATCACCCGTTGCACCAGCTAGACAGGCCTCTGAGCCTGGATGACCTCAGACAGCACCGCCAGATTGTCATCAGGGACTCGGGCATCAAAAGAGTGGATGCCGGATGGCTGGAAGCAACAGAACGCTGGACCGTCAGCCATATCAGCACATCGGTAAGAATGATTTCACAGGGGCTGGGGTTTGCCTGGCTGCCAACCGCTCACGTAGAGCAGGAAATGGACTCTGGTGTGTTGAAACCTTTAAACCTTAAGCCTCATGGCTCCCGACGCCACGAGATATACTTGATTTACACTGATCAGGATTATGCGGGGCCAGCCGTAAAGTCTCTGGCCAATATCCTTAAGGAAGTGTGTGCTGGCACAGATATGCCAGCACATTGACGAAACGGATACAACAAAGAATCAGAAAAGAGGCTCAGCCAATCTTTCGAAGCTCTCCCAGCTTGCCGTCCGATCCATAAGAGATTTCAAAAGTACCATGAACACCTTCACGGCTAACAAATTTGAGAAGGACGTCGTAGGGAATGCTCATGCTAAAACCCTCACGGGTATTGACCTGAACACGGTTCTTTTTGCCCTGATAATACTGTAATACCTGCTGAGAATTCAGACTGATAGAGAAGGTGGCCTTATTCATTCTGGACTCCATTCCTCATGTTCAATCAAGTGATATTGGCCGAAGGGCCATCTGGCTCAGAGCCAGTGACCAGATGTGTATCATTTTAGCAAAATCAACTCATTCAATAAGAATGTCCGGTCATTAAAAATAACCGGACTTCTTGTCTCAACAAAGGTCATTTACAGCTTACTGATTGGGTGGAGGAGGCATTAAACCTTCTGGCATTTCCATGTTGTTGGGCACCTGCATTTGCTGCATCACCTCGTTGATGGACTCTCTGATACTGGCAATCATCGCCTTGTAGCCTTCATCAAAGCCGCGATAGAAAGCCTGCTCAGTAGGTTCAACATCATCGCCTTCCTGCTTGTGAATAGCAGACTGCTTTCCTTCAGGGTTTTCGCCACTGAAGAAAGCTTCCATGGAAGTAGGAACGGTCAGAGCGACACGACCGCCGGCCATATAACCGTCAATAAAGCGCCCTCTCAGGAAAGGGTTATCGCTGCTGCCAACGCTGGCAATGCGATAGGCATCGTCAGCCTCACACCAGCGATCCTTATATTCACTGGCTTTTTCGCCGTCGCTGCAGTGGTATTCAATAATACCCAGAGCATCAACCACTTGCTGATACCCTGCACGATAGCCCGCTTCATCAGGCTTTTCAGCCCTTCCTTCCAAGGCCTCTCGAGAGACCTGACTGGTTTCAGCAAGGCGAGCATCGTTAACACCCTGACGGTAACCTTTCAGATAATTGCCAAAGTTGGCAACATTACCAGCCAGTGAACTCTTATCAAAGGCTCCACGTGCCTCACACCATGTCTGCTTGAGCGCATCAGTGGTATCAACAGTGGTACAATCATAAGCTTCTTCTTCAGCAACCGGACGGGCAGACTCTCCCGTTGATGGGGCTACCTTCGGACATTCCTGTTGCTTGCCGCAACCCTGAAGCAGTAAAAATAATAAAAAAACAGGTACGACACCTGCGTGCACTGACCTACGCATTCATTTCTCCTTCCCAAGGGGTACTTCTAATGTTCAACATGACAGAACTATTAGCTGCCAGGATTGTCATGTCTTAAGTTCCAGAGGCTCCTGACAAAATTCTGCGTTATTAATATCATTAGACGGAGCTGATTAAATATAGTTCAGAAAAATCGTTATTTTTCTTCTTTAGTTCCTGTGGATATATCAAGAGAAATTGTTGAATGAGCCGCAGGCTCCTTCAGCTGGCACAATTCCGTCCAGTCAGAGCCTTGTAAAGAAGCGACCAGCTGACCCCATTGTTCAAGAGAGCATGTCGTCCCACAGGACAGTGTCAGGGGTTCGTTATTCAATGAGGCTTGAACAGTCTTATTTGAGGCTGAAAAGCGCAGGGTCAACATACTGGTATAGGGAACATTGAACTCTCTCGGGCTTCCAAGAGCACTCAACAGAGCCAGTATATTGGTGTCACTGACCGCTAAAAGATAGAAGTACTCACAGGAAGTTTTGCCGTTTTCAAGACAGGTCTGATGCTGCTGATAGCGTTGATCAATAGCCTTCATAAGATGCTGGCTGGCCAGCTGAACCATACGCCTGTCTTTAACTATTTGAGCCATAAACCAATCTATCAGATCCAGAAGCTGCTGCTCATCCTGAGGACTCAGGAACTCTGGCAGAGGAATGTTGTGAAGCTTTCTGACATTCAATGCATCGGCAAGGCCTATAATGGCGTGAAGCGATGGTGCTCGCTGTTGCCCGGACTCTTTTGCCCAGAGCCTGATCTTGTCGAGCCCCAATTCTTCTAACTTCTTTTGCCACAAAGGGCTCTTTTGCATATCAGCGATCAGCGCTCTGAATCCAGTGCAGGATTGAGTAAATCCGAGCAGATAATCGTCTTGCGGTAGAGCAGCATAAACCGGTGGGACAATTGCAAACTCATTGCCTGAGCCTGTTTTCAGACTGTCAGGATAGATAGCCTGAAGCATCGTGGTGGCACACTGGATGGTTCTGTCCAGGCCCCGGGCCTGATGATAACTGAGCTCTGGGTTCCATCGGGAAGGAAAACCGGCAGGGAGTTGAGTGCGCCTGAAATGTTTACCCGCTTCATAACACTGTTTTAAACCAGTGTCTGTCATCTCACCGGGTCCGATAGGCCAGAGTTTGGGATTTAATGGACTACTTGGACTGCGATCCCCATGACGAACCAGTGTGACAACATAATCTTGATAGTCCCCAGACTCTGGCTGAGCCTGAACCAGAAGCGTCATTGAAAAACACAATACGCCCCAAACGAGAAGCCACTTTTTCATTCTATATTCCCGATTGATTAATTAAAGAATCAAACAACAGAGAATAGAAAGAAAAGTGACATCTGTTTAGAAAATATGAATGGATTGAAGTAAGTATCAGACGCCCATGGCATGTTTGATCAACATGTCTTTGACAAGAGGCAGGCTATTTGTCCACTTCAGTCCTGTATTCCTTAGCCAGCGAATACCGATATCGTCAGCGGCAAAGAGGTTTTGCAAGCCCTCCATGGATTTCATCATCAACAGATTACTACCCATCCTTTTGCGCTCATACCGATTCAGAATATGACTGGCAGAAAAATCATCGCCACGCTCAACCGCTCGCAAGATTTCTTCAGAGAGAACCTCCACATCCTGCAATCCAAGGTTCACACCCTGACCGGCCAGAGGATGAATGGTATGGGCCGCATCGCCTGCCAGCACAATTCGATTTCGATGATATTGGCGGGCATAGCGCTGCCTGAGAGGAAAGCGAAACCGGGGGTCGGCTGAAAGCACTTTCCCTAGTCTGGATTCAAAAGCAAGTTCTATAGCCTGACAAAAAGCCTCATCATCCAGAGACAGAACTTCATCGGCCTTATCTGGAACTAATGACCAAACAATAGAGCAGTAGTGCTTATCTCCCCGGCTGGGCAGAGGCAGAAACGCTAAAGGCCCGGTGTTCAGGAAGACCTGCCAGGCAGTGTCCCGATGATATTGCTCTGTTTCGACTGTGGTGACCACTGCATGATGGAGATAGTCCTTCTGATTGGAAGGAATACCCGACCGCTTCCTCAGAGTGGACTCGGCACCATCGGCAGCCACCAGCAGACGAGCTGCTATCTTTTCATTATCGAGCTGAACCTGACAGGGGTCACCCAACTCGTAGATAATGGTTGACTGACTGGGAAAGCACTCAATATCTGTTTGCGCCAACTGCTTCAGAAGCGCATGACGAATCACATCGTTCTCAACGATGCTTCCGAGCGTCTTGAAACCCACCGACCTGGCATCAAACGCGATCTCACCCGTTCCTTCGCTGTCCCAGACATACATGTGCTGATAGGGCATAACACGCTGAGAGGTCATAATATCCCATGCGCCCAGTCGCCGAAATAATCGGGAGGAGGCTTCAGTCAGGGCACTGACCCTGGGTGCGTAGGGACTGTCAGGAGAAAACGCCGGAGTCGAAAGCGACTGTTGATCAACCAACGCTATTTTCAAGTCTGCTTTTGACAGCGACAGAGCCAGAGACACCCCAACCATGCCACCACCGGCAATCACCAGATCAAATGACTTCAACCGAGATCTCCTCCTGATACTGTTTTTTTCGTGTTCATGGCTTTTGAGGATTAGAAACCCATCGCCTTTCTGGCAAACCGACCTTTTAATTCCCGGCTCATATCCAGACAGCTTAAGCCAAGGTTTCTGGCCAGAATCACCGGCAGCTCCTGTCGGGAAAACAATTTCACCAGACCGTCACAGAAGTCCAAAGTCATCTTCTGATCGCTCTTCTGTTCTTCGACATATTGAAGCAAACGGGACAGACTGCCCGGGGCAATAGCCTGTCTGAGCGACTCAGTAATATTCCCGGCCAGAGCCATTGTATCCCTGATGGCCAGATTATATCCCTGACCTGCGACAGGGTGCATAGAGTGAGCTGCATTACCCAGAACGACCAGACCAGGCCTGACTTGCTCACGGGCAACGCTGAGAGTCAGAGGATAACTTTCACGCATCCCGACTTTGGTAAACCCGCCAGCACGATAACCAAATTTTTCCTGCAAAGTGGACAGGAAAGTTTCATCATCCATAGACATTCTGTCGTCTATTTCATCAGTAGGCACAGTCCAGACCAGTGCTGAACGATCAGCACAGAGAGGAAGCAAAGCCATGGGCCCTCTTCCGGCAAATCGTTCATAGGCTACTCCGTTGTGCGGCTTATCAAGGGAAACATTGGCAACCAGTGCATGTTGTTCGTAGTCATAGTGTTTACGTGAAATACCCAGTTTTTCCATCAACCGGGAACGACCTCCATCGGCAAGGACCACCAGAGATGCCACTTTCTCAACAAATTCTTCCCTCTGCCTGATAACCACTTTCATTTCTGAGTCAGGCAAAGGCTGTAAAGATTGAACCTGTGCCGGACTCAAGACTTCAACCCTCCCCTGATCACGATAACTTTTCAGTCTTTTGAGCAGCACTTCACCCAGTCGATAATTTTCAACCACATACCCCAGGGCAGGTACGCTTTCTTGCTGATGATTAAGACGGGTGGCACCAAAATGCCCTCGATCAGAGACCTGAATATCCAGAATAGCTGTGGCAAACGGATCCAGATCAGGCCAGAGTCCGAGTTCATCGTAGATCAGCCGGGTACCATAAGAGAGTGCCGAGGCTCTGGCATCATAGCTGGGTGGAGAGTTGGGTGGAGCGTTGGTCGGTGTATCCCCTGCTTCATCGATTGCGTGCGTCTCAACCATCGCTACTTTCAGCCCATGTTGATTGATCGCAGACTCCAGAGCACACAGCAGACTGGCACCCACCAGCCCACCACCAATGATCAGGACATCATACTTCCCGGTCATCTCTCTCTCCTTTCTACGGTGAAAACACTCATCGCTAAACAGAACAACGGTAGTCTTTGCGATGTCAATGAATGGTTTTTGTGTTGCGCTTTTTCGATTTTTCCGGGACGGCCACCGCTGAAAAAATGGTTAAAAGATTCATTCGAACGTACTCACTGACTTCTATAAACAAACGTTCAGACTCATCACTGTCATCCGCTTCAGGCTGGATCTGGGCAATTTCCGAGAAATCTCCCAGAACCCCTTCTACTTCCTGACTCAGTGGCTTGCTTCCAATGACTTCGCCGAATCCGAACAGAAATCCCTGACACCAATAACCCAACGCTTCAGTTCTTTGCTCCAGGGCTTCGTCGTCATCAGGCAGAAGCAGAGCAATAGAAAAGTCTGATTGATCCAGCTTCTGCAATGTTCCCTGATACATGCGCAGCAGGAGATCCTGGAAACGGCTGTCCAACTCCTGATCATCCAACATAGCAGATACTTGACGGAACCAGGTTTCTACGCCGGGCTGACTGCCCGCAGCAAACGTGCCACAGAGAATACCATGAAGTTCAGAAGGATGACTGTCACCGCCCAGCTCAACCAGACGATCAGCCAACTCATTAAAGGCGACAACGTCTGAGGCCGCATCACTATTTGTCATTACAATTACCTTGAAAGCCTTACTGGAAAGAACCCATTGATCATGGAACAACCAATCAATAACAGGGTGGATTGAAAACCAGATCCCAGAGGCTCTGTGAAAACCCGATGGTGTGTGAGTGTATCAGATTTATCGTTTGGGCAAATCGCAAAGGCATTGTTCTGTGTACTTACAGCCGCTATAGTAGATCCAATAGCACGGTTCCGGAACCTATGAACGACCACGAACTCGCAACCCTGAACCAGAAAATTGACGATCTGGTAGCCATCAGCCTGAAACTGAAAAAAGAAAACCGCTTACTGCGCGCCAAGGAGCACACCTGGCTGGCAGAGCGCGCGAAACTGATGGAGAAGAATGATGTCGCACGCAGCAAGGTCGAAGCCATGATCAACCGCCTGCGCACTCTGGAGCATGAATCCTAATGGACAGTCCATCCACCACCACCGTCAGTATTCTGGACAAGGAATACCTGGTCAGCTGCCCCAAACAGGAAGAAGCTAATCTTCATCAGGCAGCTCAGCATTTAAACGAACAAATGAGACAAATCCGTGCGGGTGGCGTAATTGGTACAGAGCGTATCGCAGTCATGGCAGCATTGAACATCAGCTATGAACTGCTTCAGAGCAGGCAGCAAAGCCTGACCGACAATTCAGATGCTCAGAAACAGATCAAACAGATGCTTGGCAAGCTGGATCAGGCGCTAATGCTAATCGAAAGCTAAATCCACTGACCCCCCTGGCCTGAAGAGCCATCGTTGGTAAAAAACCAATGGAGCTATCGGTCAAAAGATCAATAGCAAAAAAAACCTACAGACTTGTACCTCAGAACCGATATAATCCCGGTCAAGTCTCCCTGGCCTGTTTGCCAGTCATTAAAGACCCGGGCTGATAATACCATACCGGGGATTCCTCGTTGATGCTGGAGCGCAGGTCCACCTTGCAGTGGAAAGCCCGATTCATCACAGCAATCCCCACCGTTGCTTTAACAGCAACGGGCTTACGTGGCAGCGGCAGCTTGGGGAGACTTACTATCATTCAGTACTTGTCGTCTTATTACCTCTCAAACACCCATAAAACGCATCAGTATTGGCAGGCAGTGAAGTATTCCGCAGAATGAAAGAGAAAAAAAGCCGATACACTGTGACCGGCTTTTTGGGAAGACGTATTTCAGAAAAAGTCAGGACTTTTCTTTTGGTTTCACGTATAACACCAGATTGTGGTCAACAATCTCGTAACCGTGCTTGTCGGCAATCTCCTTTTGACGACGCTCAATATCTTCATCGATAAACTCAATGATCTCACCGCTTTCCATACAAACCATATGATCGTGATGTTCACCCCTTGCCAGCTCGAACACGGAGTGCCCACTGTCAAAGTTGTGCCTGATGACCAGACCGGCCCCTTCAAACTGGGTCAGCACCCGGTAGACGGTGGCCAGACCGACATCTTCTTCTGCATCAAGGAGAGCCTTGTAGACATCCTCGGCACTCATATGAAGGCCCTGAGAGCTTTCAAGAATCTGAAGAATTTTGACACGAGGCAGCGTGACCTTCAGACCCGCTTTGCGCAACTCTTGATTTTCCAACACGTTTACCTAACCCTTAGCATTTAGCAGGTAATCCCTGCTATTATCACATTTTTAAGCCGAACATTCATTTTCGAAGAAGATAGTGGAAGTCTGAAACCGATGCAAAAACGTCCAGCCCTGACCACAATTTTTCTCGCTGCCGCTGCTCTCCTGGCTGGGTGTGCCAGTTCAACAGACGGTGGCTCCAAACTCATCAGCTTCCCCGGTGTTTACAAGGTCGACATCCAGCAGGGTAATGTCATTACTCAGGAAATGGTAGACCAGCTCCGTCCGGGAATGACCCGTAACCAAGTCCAGTATGTTATGGGCACCCCCCTTATGGAGGACACCTTCAATCGGGATCGCTGGGACTATATTTCCAGCCTTCAGCCCGGTGGCGAACAGCGCACCCAACAAACCCTCACCATCTTCTTCAAAGACGACAGGCTTTCCTCTATTGAAGGAGACTTTCGTCCCGGTACAGGGGTAACACCTTAAACAGCTCTGCTGACTGCAAAGCAGTTCACCCTCAGGATGCAACTGCTTCTTTCTTGAGTTTTGCTTTCTCTGCACGCATCTTGCGTACTTCTTTCGGATCAGCAATCAGCGGGCGATAGATTTCTATCCGGTCACCCTCTCTCACAGCCTGATCGGTCGGCCTGATAACTGCCTTGCCAAAAATGCCCAGTTTAACAGAGTCCCAATCAATCTCAGAAAAGATCGACTTCATGCCAGATTGTCTGGCGGCATCAAGTACTGATGTACCTTCTTTAACCTCAAGGGTCAGAATCCGGTAATCATCCGGCAGGGCGTAAGCCACTTCAATACTGACTCTGGAGTGTTCTTCCGGCTCGGACCGGCTATTGTTTTCAGCCATAAAGCTGCTCCGCTCTCTGACAGAAGGCGTCAACCATTTTATTCATTGCCTTGTTGAACACTGCACCGACTGTAGCTCTCAGCAATGGGTTGGATATTTCGAAATCCAGCTCCAGTGACACCTTGCAGCCTCCATGACCCAGCGGCTTGAATGTCCAGACCCCATTCAGCTTTGAAAAGGGCCCCTTCAGCAATGACATTTCAATAGACTGGTTTTCCACCATTCGGTTCCTTGTGGAAAACTCATAGCCCAGGTTTCCTTTGGACAGCTCAAGAGCGGCTTCCAATACCTCTCCTTCCTGCCTGAGTATTTTGGCTCCTGAACACCAGGGCAAAAACTGAGGATAACCTTCAACATCAGCCACCAGTGGATACATTTTTTCTACTGGCTGCATGATCAGGGCTGAACGGGAAACTCTTGGCATGACGCAGTGCAAATTTATAAGACAAGGGCCAGCGAGCATAACATATTGTGAAAGCTATTGCCTTCAGAGCCGTACAGGGAAAATACTCGGGGCTCGCAATGCCGCGGAGGAGGAGCGTAGCTTAAAGGCTACGCCCTATACCGATTATGATTTAAATGAGCTCAAATCATTTCAGCGCTGTGTACAGAATCAAAGCTACCGCTACAGGCACAATAAAACGGATCGCAAAGCGCCACAGATTGATCAGACCTACACTCATAGCCATTTCGTTGGACATAACAGAACGCTTCAGAACCCAGCCAGCAAAGATCGCTGTCAGAGCACCACCCAGAGGCAACAGCAAGACGCTGGTCATGTAATCGGCCAGATCAAAGATGGTCTTGTCGAAGAACTTGACGTCAGCCCAGATGTTAAAGGAGAACACAGAGCCCAGACCTACCAGCCAGATAGCACCACCGATCAGCCAGGTCGCCAGTACACGATTGATGCCGAAGCGCTCAGTCACCCAGGCCAGAGAAGGTTCAATAAGGGAGATGGCTGAACTCAGGGCAGCGATACTGACCAGCATGAAGAATATGAAGCCCAGAATCGATCCGCCGGTGATATTGGCGAAAGCAGAGGTCAGGGAAACAAACAGCAGACCGGGCCCGGCAGAAGGTTCAAGACCATGAGCGTAAACAATCGGGAACACGATCAGGCCAGAGATGATGGCCATCAGAGTATCGAGGAATGCAACATTCACTGCGGTACGTGGAATAGAGTTGTTGGCGGGCATGTAGGCACCGTATGCCATCAGGGCACACATCCCCAGACTCAAGGTAAAGAAGGCCTGACCCATAGCCGCTACAACTGCTTCGCCGGTAATCTTGCTGAAATCCACATCGAACATGAAGTGGAAACCACGCATGAATTCACCGGTAACCAAAACACTGTAACCCAGCATGGCAAACAGCAGCAGGAACAGGGTTGGCATCATAACCTGCAGACCTTTTTCCAGACCTTTATGAACACCACGAGCGGTGATCAGTACTGTGACCACCATAAACAGGGTGTGCCATAAAATTTGTCTTGGTGCAGAGGCAGTCAGAGCTTCAAACTCACCACCAATCTGATCAGCCGTCATACCATTGAAAACACCTGTCAGAAGATCCCAGGCGTATGACAGCGCCCAGCCAGCCACCACACTGTAAAAGGTCAGAATAATGAAACCGGTGGCCATACCCATCCAGCCAATCACTTCCCAGCCACGGAACACTCCTGCATCACTGGTCAATTTACGGATAGCATTCAGTGGGCTAAGGCGAGCCGAACGACCAATGGCCGTTTCAGCCATCAACAACGGTATACCTACCAGCGCGATACACAGCAGATAAACCAATACGAAGGCGCCACCACCGTATTGGCCAGCAATGTACGGGAATTTCCAGATATTACCCAGACCAATGGCAGATCCGGCGGCAGCCAGCATAAATGTCCAACGGTTGTTCCAGGTTTTGCGCGCGGTTGTCGGGTTTTGTCCTGACATGAGACTCCTCAATGATGTACAGCAAAATTCTTATCGAGTGAAACCTTCATGCAGAGTGCTGCAAAGATACTTCGAACAACACTGCATTTTATTGCAAGCCGCCCGGGCTATTCAGTCTCGAATCAGACAATCAGGAAAAGGAGCTCAAACGACAACCAGCTTGAAGAAGAGAGTAGAGTCATTATTACAGCCAGGGGCACAAATAACAGCCCACTCAACACCGAATAAAGCAGCTACCATAAAGCTTTCACTGGAGCATGAGGGCGACGCTGAGCATTGTATCGGTTTCATTTCTCACCTCAACCACTTTTTCCTACAATCACCACAAAAAAAGAAATATCCCCCAAAATAATTTACAACCCAGAACATTTAACCTAAAGAAAAGAAGCCCTGAACAAATACGAAAAACCGTCAGGAGCCTGAATGAGTAACTGTCATAAGCAACGACTGGTTTTATACGCTATCCACGTTATAATCCGCGCATGGCTAAAAGATCGAAAAAAAGCGGTAAAGGCGACTCTTCCATTGTCGTCAACAAAAAAGCCCGTCATGACTACCACATTGATGAGTCATTTGAAGCAGGGCTTTCACTGGCAGGCTGGGAAGTCAAGAGCCTTCGCATGGGTAAAGTGCAACTGGTTGACAGCTACGTTCTACTCAAAGATGGCGAAGCCTGGTTGATTGGTGCCCAGATAACACCACTGGATACAGCATCCACCCATGTGATGGCTGATCCTCTGCGCGACCGGAAACTGCTGTTGCACAGAAGAGAGTTAGCCAAGCTGTTCTCGGAGACTCAACAGAAAGGTCATACTTGTATCGCTACCAAGCTGTACTGGAAAGGTCATCTGGTCAAATGCCAGGTAGCCCTTGCCCGTGGTAAGAAAGAGTTCGACAAGCGTGCTGCCACTAAAGAGCGCGAATGGAATATCGAAAAGCAGCGGGTTATGCACCGAGGCTAACTACATGACAGATGTCTTTTTATAAGCATCCCGGGTATAAATAACAGGTTGACTTCTATGCCACTTTTTGAATAATTAGCCTCAGGTTTCTCTGGGGGCGATCTGGATTCGACGACGGTTACGAAACCTTAGGTGCATGTCGAGAATGTAGTGATTCTCGTAAATCAAAACACTACAACCTTTTAGTTGCTAACGAAGACAACTTCCAAGGAGCTATGGCAGCTTAATACCTGCCTCCTCCCGGTCACTCCGACTTGCCTGTTGGCTGGAAATGACCGCTATTGAAAACAGGATCGCCTTGATGTCTGCCTGGGGCTGACAGGTTAAACTTTTCAGGATCGCGCAGTGTCACCCTGACCGTTGGGTCGTTCTGCGTTAGCCTAAAAACGGAATCTAAACATGTAGAGCCGAAGGCGGAGAATCGGCGGACGCGGGTTCAATTCCCGCCGCCTCCACCAGCTTGCAAACAGCCCTGATGAGCCCTCAGAAGCCATCAGGGCTTTTTATTAACTCTCAATTCTGATAGCAGAATTTCATGGCAATGGTTTTTCTCACTTGCCTTCAAACCAGTGATCTTGACGATGCAAGACAGAGTCAACCCATACTCCCGAAGGATTCTACTTTGGCGTAACTGTGTAGTGTTTCGTATCGGTCCGATTTTCTGCAAGCCCTGTCCTCACTGTTCTATTTTTCCTGCCCGGGGCGATTCATATCCAGCAAATCAATATTCATTTTCATCCACAGCAGAGTAGCGGCCAGATTAACATTGTTACGACAGGTTCCATCATTGACGGTTAACAGGCCCCGAGTCTCGTCGATTCTCTGATTCACCTCCTTTTGGCGTTCTTCAGGAAAATTCTCCAACAACCGCTCCAGGTTTTGCTGCCCTTGAGTCAGATGTGCAAACCTCGAAGGAAACTGGCACAACTGATACAACTTAACCAAATCTGGCTCCAGCCCTGATTTCTGCCAGGTTCCGAGAGACATAAGAATTAAGAAGTCCAGGTCATACGTATCAAAGGCAGGCTTGTCCAGTGTTTCGGCATAGTTCGTGCGCTCACCATTGATGACCAATTGCCCGGGTTGTTCAGCCCCCTCCAGATACATTATTTGCGAATAAAAGTTCAACATATTGTCTTTGGTAAGAGGTTCTTCATCTGCATAATAACCGTTTTCAGACAACACAGGGGATTCCAACACTGTTTCCAGATCGTGCAACGCAAATGACTCACAGCCAAAACCACCGGCTTGTCGAGGAGGCAGAAAGAAAAACTGGGAATCAGTAAAACCGTGATACTTTATCGCCAGTATTAACGCCAAACCGATAAAATGCGGCAGGGGTGAATAAGTTTTGTCTGCATGGTACTGCTTAAAAACAGTTAAACTATCAGCAACAAAAACCCGAAAATGCCCCCTGCTATTTCTCCTGATAGAAATAACACTAACGTGACCTGTTTTAACCTGAAAAATATAGTTTTTTGGTTTTTCTGCTGCCATTAATGGCAACTGAGTTGCAAATAGCGAAACCAGCTGGTGAAGACACTGTGGAAAACCAAGATAAGCATGCATGAGTCTTACAATCTCCGGGCTGGCAGCATCCAGAACCCTGTCAAGCAGCTCGTATTTGGGCAGCCCTTCAGGTAACTCAAGATCAGGAAGTACTGCCTTGGCAAATGATCTGATATAAATTTCTGGCACTCTCTTAAACCCGGGATACTCAAGTAAAATATGCGTCATTTCACCTGTTTCCAGCTTTTCGGGAAAATAAAGCTCAAGTAGTTTCAGAACCCCTTTCCAACGGTATTCCGAGTTCTCCAGGGAGCCCTTTTCTTCTAAAATACCGGGATTCTGCTCATACAACTCTCGCAATTCTGCCTTAAAATCATCAATATTTTTTTTCTGATCCATCGTTTTCAATGACTTTTCAGCGGCCTTCAGTATTTCTTTCAGTTTTTCAAGATGCCTGGCACGACTCTCATCGTTTCCAGAAGCCGTTGCTGCACCAGTGCCAGAGGAACCTGAAGAGCCAGAACCACCTTGCCTTTTATGAGGCTGTTTTTTATGAGGCTGTTTTTCGCTTTGTCGCCCCTGCTTCGATGACTGAGATTGACTGCCCGTTTTGGTCTGTTTCTTGTTTTCATTACCATAGAGGTTCAACTCAAACGAATAGCCAGTAAAAACTGTTCCTTTGTCTGGCTGTAGTCCTTCCCCTTCAGAAACAGGGGAACTGATTGTCAAACCTTTTTTTCCTTTCTCTAACAGTAACAACGGAACAACCTTAGACTGAGGCAAACGAATGCGGTCAGATAAAAAAGAAGAAAGAATCACATCGGCACCGCCGCCAGAAACCAATGATGAAGCGTAAGGAATTGCAGCCTGGCTGCCAGCTGACAAAAAAATGCTAGCCAAAATAAAGACACAACACATGCTCTTCATAGTAAATAACCAAGCTCAAATAAAGATATCAAATAGATACAAAAACATCATTCTAGACAAAAAACTTGGATTTACCTGAAATTGGGATAGATTATTTCGTCTAAAGCAATGAATCGGCTCAATATATACGGCATCACTCGTCTTAATATTGAGAATGCCGTATGTAAACTCTTAAGAGGTGTTTTCAGAACCGACCAAAGCCTTGACAGATAATCAAAGACAACCGCTATTCGATTTTGGATACCACTGATTTTCAACGGTGCTTTATCAATTTTTATATACCTGACCAGTTGGTTTCGCTAACTGCTCAAATTCACTTTTTGCAGATAGGTAACCGGGCGCATCAGGAGCAAAATAGAGTTCATCAAATAACTTATTGGTTGCAATATCTGCCCATTGCCCAGATGTATATTCTTCTGGAAACCTTGATTCACTATTAGTTTCAGTGACAGTGAATAACACATCACCCTTGTAATAAACAGGATAATAAGTATCGCTACTACCATCACAGCATCCACAGGGGTCCCTTCCGTCACTCACTTCTTCACCTACTGAAATATCGCAGGGTTGAAGATATTTAAGTAATTGAATGGCATTCTCGAATACCTGAATATCCGGGTTAGGTGTTGTCGCGCCAAAATGCACATCGTTTTCAGTCAGAATTCCTTGTAAATAAATCATGTGCTCTATGACGCCTGACACAACCTCATTAGCCTGCGATCGTGAGGGCTGTGTTTTTGCCATCGCATGCTGAGTGGTGTGGTCTGTTGAACTTTCTATGGGATTTTCTATAGAATTCGGCGGCTCTTCAGCTGACTCTGTACTATTGGATAATTTTCGGAATTTACACACGCCATGACAGGAATCGACGTAACACTCTAAACCCAAAGTATGCTGCTCTTGTTCAAAACCTTCGTTATCACGGCCAGAACCAGAAGACAGGCGTCTTTTGACAGAGCCTCTAACATGGGCAGCTGCCCCCGGGGTTTGCTGACCGAATGATTCTGATGGTGGGTTTTGTTGGTCACTTTGTTGCTGGCTTTGTCCGGGGAGCATCATAGTGTTGATCGCAAACGAATCATCCTGACTTGCCTTCAGTTGATCCCTCGGGTTAAACATTACTGAATCAGGGTTCCAATAGCTTTTTAAGAGCCAGCCGACTGCGACAAACGCCTCTTCGGGTATCCATGAATAAGTTTTGCCGCTCAGAGCGGCGTCATGTGTAGTCAGGAACAGTTCATAAGCCACCAGCAGATTGGTGGCGTAAAGCAACTGCCACGAAATGGACTCAATAAAGGTCGTTTTTAAAGTGTAACCACCAAGCCTGCGTGATTTGTCATCAGACGACAAAACTGGCCCTGCATAGTCGTTTGTGTCGGCAAGGTGTGTCGGATTGCCCAACAACGAATTCAGGTTGTGCTTTATAGAAAAGCTCTCACTGGTCTGTTTATGCTCGACAACAAAATGTCTTGTCAACGATTCTGCCCGACAAACGACAGACGACAAAAGAAGCGACAGCAGCACAACAAAAAATGATCGTCTCATTATTCTATTCATCCATTCTTGTTTTATAGTGAATAAATACAGGTCAGTAAAGTAATAGACCAGAAAGGTGCTAAATCAAAAAAACAAGCATACTTTTCTCTCACAAACCTTAGGCTGCACTTATTGTTTGAATTCAGCATCACTCCCTTTCTGGAGGTCTGACACCCAAATTATGCAGTCAGGTTAATCACACTTATTTCACTTTACCCTTTCTTAATTTACCCTTTCTTAATTTACTCTCTTTAGGACTGAGTTCATTATCCTGGCCCACACAAAAGCGCATGCGTTTTCGATGTCTCATTTTGTGATCTGCCAGAGCCTGAGCATGCTTGCAGATCTTCCCGCATGGTTGCTCCTGACCATCCTCCCCGATCACTGTCATGTCACAGGTTTTTTGCCCGGTGTGAATTTTGCCTTTGTGAGATGACAGAGATAGAACATTCTTGAAGACTTTCCCGCATGGCCGCAACTGGCCATAATTCCCGACTATTGAAAGGTCACAGGTTTGTTTCCCGGTGTGAGCGATTCTTTTGTGACTCGACAGGGCGCGACTATTCTTACAGACCTTCCCGCATGGCTCCTTCCTGCCATCCTCCCTGAAAACGTTAACGTCACAGATTTTTTGCCCGGTGTGAACTTTGCTTTTGTGAGAAAACAGAGCCAGATCATTCTTGAAGACTTTCCCGCAAGGCCGTTGCAGACCATCCTCCCCGAACTCGCTTACGTCACAGATTTGTTGTTCGGAGTGGTATCTGTATTTGTGATTCGCCAGGGCATAAGTATTCTTGCAGACCATTCCGCATGGCTGTTGCTGACCATCCTTCCCAATCACTATCCAGTTACAGATTTTTTGTCCAGAATGGTATGCGTTTTTGTGAGTCAATAGAGATTTAGCATTCTT
>NZ_JAHHPQ010000452.1:0-4720 GCF_024606245.1 Endozoicomonas sp. SESOKO2 | reverse complement strand
CTCTATGCCAGACGGAGCCATTGTTTTGGCCCGACACGTCGAAGGATGGATGCTTGAGCCTGGGTTCCTGAGGCGGGCAGGGGGTTTTGTCATTGCCGAAGGTGGCTTCAATGATCATGTAGCGATTCTCATGAGACAGGAACAAAAAAGACTGTTGCTGGGCGGTGAGCAGTTTGCGGCCCTGGCCGCTCAGGATGGTCAGCAGGCGACGCTGGCCTGCGGCCGTTTTAATGGTAAGTCCGGAGCCTTCGTAGTTGCCGGTGACCTTACCGAAAAACTGGCCAGTCACATTAGCCTGTCAACTGCTGTTTTTGATGTCCCGTTGGCAAAAGCCGTCCCGTCACGGGATGATTTAACCCCCGATGAAGGCACATTCTGTCATGTTGTCAGCGGTTTTCAATGGCTAACGGATCAAAACGCCCGCCTGTTGGCATTTTTTGCTCCCGGCGGTGGGCTGGATGGTCTGGCAAACCCTATAAAAGTAAGTATGTCGCCACAGCGATCAAAGCTGCTGGCAGAATCTTGGGACAACATAAACCGACTGGTTCATGGAGCCGAAGCCCTGTTGGACGGCTACCGGGCCTTTTTGCTGCTGGCGGATGACAAGGATTCACCCGAGGTTCAGCCATTGCTGGATGAGTTACAGCAAATAATCAACCGGTTCGAGACGCTGAAACAGACCATTCAATCAGGGTTAAAAACGATCATCCCTTCTCTGCAATCCAGCGAAGAAGACCGGTTATCATCGGGAACTTTTCGTCAGTGGGTGGCAGCCTGCCATCAGTTGCAATCCTATCTTCAAACACTCCATCACTCTGAGGCCAGGCAGGTTTTGAGTGTCCATGACCTGATTTTTGCCCTGCATCAGTGCTTCATAAACGCGCTGGCACCGGTTACTCTGGCTTCTGGTCAGGGCAAGGTATCTATGGAACAGGAAGTCACTTATGTTGATTGCACTCCCTTGGGTGAAAAAGCGCCTCTTTTGACGCCGTCCTGCAGAGAATCCATCGAAAAATTAGGAGTTCAAGCCACTGTCGTCAGTATGGTTGATGCCATGATTGTTAATCTGGAGTTTGGCAATCATGTGGGCATTATCGAGCTGCTTGAACACGCTGAGGGTGGAAAAGGACGAACCTTGCGGCTGAAATTCTCTGACCAGTTTTATAATCCTGATGGCAGTGATCAACCCGGCAGGCTGAAGCGTATGTGGTTTCTGGTGCAGTTACTAAAAGCGATTGAACTGGATAAAAATGCTGATGGCATGAAGCTGAGTTGCAACGCCGTGGCGGGAGAAATTATCGTTGAATGCCCTCGAATGACAACCACTCAGTCCATGCACGGTGCCTTTAAGAAACTGATCACTGTATTAGATGCTATTGATGAGATGGAGATTCACTTGAGGTACAATGAAGCCATTTTTGAAGGAGGTCAATGGAACTTTAACTTTCTTGCACAACGTCTTAATAGCGATCCTGCGGCAGAAGCTGATAGATTTGCCTTTCAACATTGTCTTTTCTCAATGTTTTATTACAGATTTTTCTGTATGACGCCCGATTGGTGCCAGTTATTAAGCAGCCACCAACAACAGTTTATTGATCATAGCCAACGGTTAGCTGAATCGAAGGACAAACTTCAGGAAATGTTAATGAGTGGCGAGATCGGTGAGGATACCCGCAGGGAAATTTTATATCACCTATTACTCGTTGGTTCCCGAAAAGCTATTCCATTGTTTGAGTATTTTGATAACCGCCTGAAAAATGAATACTTTGTTATCAAACCACCCAGCACTTACAAGCTGGAGTTTTATGTTTCACCAGGTCAGCCGCTTCCGGATAATCAGGAAAAGGTCAGGAATGTTCTGCTGAAACATGGGCTGACCTATGCCAGCCAACGGGTTCGAAACGATAAAGACCTTGTATTACTCACCATTAAAGAACATCCGGGCGACCTGGAATATGCCAGCTCAGAACTTCGGGACCATGATGAGGTGGTAATGGCCGCTATCGCAAAGTGTCCAACAGCTCTGAATGATGCAAGCGAAAGAATCCGTGGCGATAAACACATTATCCAAATGCTGATTGCCGATAATGTTGGTCTCTTATCATATGCCAGTAAAAGTATATTGAATGATCGTGAGTATCTGCTGGACTTGATTAAACAGTATCCTCGTGCTTTTGTGTACGCTGATGATGAACTTAAAAATGATGAAGCCTTTATCAGGTCTGCAGTCCACAGAAACTCCAAAGTTCGTAAATACGTTCAGAAACCAGCATATGAGTTCTGATTCACTGTGCTGGTTCTTAAAATAGCTGTCTCGACAACGGCTGTTTTAGCGTAAACCACGGGGTTCACAGGCCTCTCACACCTCTTCTGATGAATTAACCGGACTCGATAATGCTGACATGATTGATCCGCATTGACTATCCTGCTGTATTAAGTGACAAAACAAGGGAGTGACTGTCTTTCAGCAACTGACTTATCAAGAGATATCTATGCAGCGATTATTCATCGTATTCATATTACTGACTGCGGGGCTGTCTGTGCTAACAGTGAACGCCGCCTGTCCTGACTGTAAAGAGTTTTCAAACCAAGGTGCAGAGGGCGGCATTTGCCCTAATTGTGGAGAAACAAACTCTCTCAGGTCAAATCAGGGTGTCTATGGGTTATGCGAGTTGCTGTTAGAGCTATTGAATGATGAAACAGACAACCAGACCCTAACTGCAGTGAATATACTGAGCGTTGCGAGTGACTGTTTAGATGGTAGTCAAGTCACACTGACTGAGAGACTGAGCAATGAAATACAAACGTTCAGAGAACGATCTGAATTCATGCAGTGCCAGATTGACAGAAACCTTCCTGAAGGAAACCGTGAAGGGTTTGCCAGCTTGTTTAGTCCTGAAGATCTCACCATTTTTTTCTCCCTTATTGAGGCAAGTGGGATCACCGATATTGGTTTAGATCAGCTTGAGAAAACCTTCTTTATCAGAATTGGCTGGCTGTCGATCTCAGTAAAAGCCGAGCTGGCAAGTTATGACTGGAAGCAACTGAGGAATGAGAGGCGTTTTTTTGCTTACCTCTATTATATCTTGCTGCGGCAACAGCAGGCTCATCTGGAGGCGGATGATAGTCTGGTCAAACGATTGAGTGTCTACTTACTGGATTATGGGAAGGGAGATGAGAGACGTATTCACCCTCTTTTTGCTCCTGAGCACGTGAAATTTGACCCTTATATTGAGTCTTGTGTTATTCCTTCATCGGTGCTTGACATGACAAGTTCATGGCGGTGGAAGTGGCTTAGTCAATATCTCAATCCGCAGGGTTGGGCTATGACGTTTCTGCAACCACAGGATTGGATTTTAAGATTCCTGCAAGCAGGACGCTGGAACTTTCTGGGACGCTTTTATATATCGGATGGAACCTCGTCCTATCAATTGCCAGAACCTAACTCTGGTATCTGGATTTTGCTGGCTTTGAATGACGATCAAACGGTCACTTTGTTCACTAATCATGGAATGGGCATGATAACAGTCAACGAGAACGAGCTCGGGTCGCTTTTGGAAGGAATGCAAAGCACTTTCAGCCATTCAGACAATTTAACCCCTGAACCACCTGTATTGGGTGACCAGTTTCAGTTGCCGCTTCCGGATAGTCTTTGGTATTGATTCTCCTGAACAATTTAAATAACGACCTATTTGCCAGCAGTTGCATTGTAACCCTGTTATTTAACGCAGTTGCTGGCAAAAAATATTTTTTACTGGTTTTTTATATCCTTGGGATCGATAAAACCCGGATACACAGATTTGGGGATTTTTTCACCAAAATATATCAGCTTAGAGTTGTTGTTTCTCCAAAAAGCCTCTGTTTGTTTGAGCTGAACATACAAGGGTGTAATGAGTCTTTCATTGGCTATTGCCTCTTGCAGAGTGGCATTGGCACGGGCTTCACCACTTATTTTTATGACATATGCTTCTGCTTCACCCTTTTGCCTGAGTATAAACGCTTCTGCTTCGGCGTCTTCACGTAATTGATGAACTCTAACAGCAACTCGGATTTTTTCTAATTCCATTTTATTTTTTTCCTCAGCCAGTTTTTTTTCATTCTCTATTGCAGCTACCATTTTATCTGTATCAGCCTTTTTTGATCGTTCCAATTGTTGGGTTTCGGCTTCCTTTAGTTTCCTGGCTTGAGTTTGTGAAACAGCTACGAGCTTGCTTTTCTCTTCTACAATCACTTCATAGTTTCTTTTTATGTTTTCTGGTAGAACTGGTTTAGAAACAACTACTTTGTTTACTTTTAATTTAGAATGACTTTTCCCTTGCTCTTCAATTAAGTGTTTTAACAAAAAATCATTTATAGCAGGAAACTTGTCAATATATATTTCTTGGGCCGTCATGGTCGTGCACAGTTCTGTTACTGCCTGGATTGTCGGCTCTGTTATTAAATAATGATCATATTCTTCGCCAAAATTTGAGACAATATTTAACACTTCGTCTTTATGAAGTTGATTATAAACTGCAATTCTAGGGAATATAATTGTGAGACCGTCCATAGTACCGCATGGTATATTCTCAATAATATCTATCTGAGGCCTTACATTTATCCTCATTCCTTTGGTAATAGGCCATGAGAATAAACTGTGTATTCCCGGTTCATAAACTTTGTTATAAAAACCACCTCTGAAGAAAATACCAACACTGCCTTCCGGGACTGTATATGTAAA
>NZ_JAHHPQ010000451.1:0-8857 GCF_024606245.1 Endozoicomonas sp. SESOKO2 | reverse complement strand
AATTGGTTCTGCGGCTTAGAGTCGGTTTTAGCATGAAAGTTCATGACATTGATGTTAGTGAAACTAACACCTACCAGAAAGGCCGCTTTTTTCAGCGGCCTTTTTGTATCAGGGAGTTGAGCTCAAAGCGGGTTCTTTCCCTCGACTTTCCTGAAACCAGCTCTTGAGGTCATGCCCTGCACCGATCAGACAGGGAATGATCGCCAGAGTGATAAAGGTGGCAAAGAGAATGCCAAAGCCCAGAGAGATCGCCATGGGGATGACCATCTGTGCTTGACGGGAAGTCTCGAAAATCATTGGAGCCAATCCACCAAAGGTGGTCAGTGTCGTCAGAATAATAGGACGGAAACGTCGGGTTGTGGCCTGATTAATGGCTTCTCTCCAGTCCTTTCCATCTTTTCTGTGTCCGTTGTAGGTGGTCAGTAGAATTAGACTGTCGTTCACCACAACGCCACAAAGCGCTATGATACCCATAAAACTGATCATGCTCAGGGTGTAGCCCAGTATTATATGACCCAAAAAAGCGCCTGCTACCCCAAAAGGAATGGCTGCCATGACCAGTAGTGGCTGGGTAAAGCTCTGAAAAGGTATAGCCAGCAGAGCGTAGATCAAAAGCATGGCCAGCAGGCTCGACTTCAAGAGCGCACTCATGCTTTTTGCTGCACGTTTCTGGTCTCCTCCCAGATCGATTTGTAGTCCCGGATACTTAGCCTGAAGCTCCTCAAATACATTGTTTTGAAGAGAGCTGATGATCTGCGGTGTAGAACCCCTCGGGTTCACTTCTGCGGTAATATCAACGGTTCTGCTGCCATCTCTGCGGGTTACGCTTGATGGGGCAGTACTCTTGCCAATGGCTGCGACACGGGTCAGAGGAATATAGCTGCCGTCGTCAGTACGGATCATCATATTGAGAAGATCGGCTTCACTCTGCCTCAATGCTTCATTTAACATGACTTTCACCGAGACTTCGTTTCTTCCTTCCTGCTGCTTTATGGCTGTTATGCCAAAGAGAGCATTGCGCAACTGTCGTGAAATATCGTTAGCGGTGAGCCCCAGAGCCATGCCTTCATCACTGATGCGGATATCCAGCTGAGGATTACCACTGGCGAAACTGCTGGAAATATCCGTGACTCCGCTAAATTGTTCGAGTTTCCCTACGAGAAATTCACTGGACTGGCGAAGAACCTCAGTGTCTGTGTGGCTGAGTTCAACGGTCAGGGCAGGATCACCTCCCGGACCATGACCTGTCGTACTATACGTGATGCTCAGGAGCCCCGTCAGTTCGCCATTCGCTTTCCGCCACAGGTTAGCGACTTGAGCAGTACTGATCGGGCGTACATCAGGAGTAGTCAGGTTCAGAGAAACTCTGATTACGTCGTTCTCAATGATGGTTGAAAGGCCGCTTACCAGTTTATCGCCGCCATTTTCCCGGGCCACTTCCTGTGCGCCAGCTTCAATGATGGCCAGCGTTTCCCTGATTTTGCTTTCAGAACTACCATATGGGTGAGTGGCAGTGACCCTGACAAAGCTGGCATCGGTTCTGGGCATCAGATAAAAGCCCAGTCTGCCGCTGGCCTGCCAGGCTCCGACCAGCACGACAATAGCCATAGCAATGGCAAGTGACAGGTATTTACGATCAAGAACGCTGTTCAGCACAGGCTTGTATCTTGTATTTATAAGCAACATTAGACGTTTATCAATACTTTGCTGTACGTTGTCCAGCCATTGACCCATTTTGCCTTTTGGCCTGTCTTTTGTTTGCCCCAGATGGGCGGGGAGAATAAACAGAGCCTCGATCCATGAGATGGCAAATACGCTGATGACCACCAACGGCGTCGCCTGTTGAAGTTTGCCCAGCATGCCGGGGAGAGTCAGAATCGGGAGAAAAGCCACCATGTTGGTCAGGATACTGAACGTCAGTGGTACGGCGACGTCTTTGGCCCCGAGAATAGCGGCCCTTGAAAAGCTCATGCCTTCCTGACGACGATGGTAGATGTTTTCACCGGCAATAATAGCATCATCCACTACAATCCCAAGGGCGATAATAAAGGCAAACATCGAAATAATATTGATGGAAACATCCATTCCGGGCAGTAATAGCATGGCGCCCAGGAAAGAGGTTGGAATTCCCATCGTGACCCAGAACGCCAGACGGTACTCCAGGAACAGACTCAGCAGAACCAGTACCAGCAGCAGTCCCAGAAAGGCATTTTTTAGCAGCAGATTCATCTGGTTTTTGAAGTTTACCGAGTCATCATCGGTGATCTCGATATTCACTCCGGGAGGCAGCTCCGCTCGTATTTCAGGAAGAATATTTCTTACGATATCCGATACACCGACGGGCGTTTGCTCACCCACACGGTAAACGGTCAGTCCGGCTGCCAGTTGACCGTTATAACGTGCCTCCGTACCATCGTCGTCGAAATCATGGGTGAGTGTGGCAATGTCTCCCAGTTTTAGCGTGCTGCCACTGGTCAATGTTTTGACCGGAACATCACGGAAAGCATCAGCCTGTTCACGACGTTCCTGAACCCGGACACTGATGTCGCCCCCGATAGCATTAATTTCTCCGGAAGTTTGATCGAAAGCATGCTGGCTGAGGGCTTCAGAAACCTCTGCCAGAGTCAATCCATAGCGTTGCAGCTGGTCTTGATCGATACTGATCCGGATCTCATGCCCGGGCTCCATATCCAGTTCAATCTGGGTGAGTCCGGGATCTCGCTGTAAACGGTCTCGAATGTTTTCTGCTACGGTTCGCAAAATCCGCTTATCGACCTCACCGTAGATCATGATTTCCATGACGTCTCTTTTACGGCTTTTGACGGATATCCGGGGTTTTTCGGATTCTTCAGGCAGAGTGCTGATTCGGTTTACTGCCTGATCAATATCCTGTAACAGTTGGTTGGCATCGTATCCTTCCATCACTTTGACGGTGATTGAGGCTGAGCCTGAAACCGACGTAGAGTTAATCTCATCAATGCCTTCAATGCCCCGGATGGCATTTTCAATAGGTAACACAATGCCCAGATCAATCTCTTCGGGTGTTGCTCCTGAGTAATTGACAGCCACTTCGATCCTGTCAACATTGAATTCAGGCATGATTTCTTTCTTGATGTCCCATGTGACAAACAGGCCACCAATAATCAGAAAGAGCATCAATAGATTCGGAGTGATCCTGTCACGAGCCATCCACGCGATAGCGCCTTTATGTTCAGTCATATCGCTCATGGCTTTTATATCGCTCATGGCTGCTTACCTTCAAAAATAGGCTTTTCTGCTGTGCGCAGTGGCAGGCCATTGACAGGTGTCGTCAGCGAAGAGCTGATCAGCTGGTCGCCATCTTCAAGGCCAGAGAGCAAGATCGCTTTCCCTGAGTCACGATAGATAGGTGATAAAGTTCGAATTTCGAGGGTGCTACCCCGGGTTAGCACCCAGATCTGATTGCTGTTTCTTATCAGTGCTTCAGGCACCACAAAGGCGTCGTCCACTTTTTTACCCACGATCTCTGCGCTAAGAAGATCATTCACCATTACAGGAGGCTTGCCCTTATTCTTTTCCCTTTGAGACAGCGGGTCCTCAATCTCAATAATGACCTTTGCCATAAGAGATCCGTCGTTCAGTTCGGGAGATACAGAGATCAGCCTTCCCTGACGAGAGTCTCCACTCCATTGAGGACTGGTGATTACTACAGAACTGCCGCTGGAATGTTCGTTGGCAAAATTCAACCATTTCAGCTGCTCGACAGGTACTTCCAGCTCTATCCAGAAACGGTCAGTTGAGATCAGCTTCATCAGGGCAGTGCTGTTGCTGACCTGACTACCGGGGTAAACGGAGTTGTTAATGACCTGGCTATTAAACGGTGCCGTTATTTGTGTGCGTCTAAGGTTCAGTTTTGCCTGATCCAGACTCGCCTGAGCCCTGATTAAACCTGCTTTAGCCGCTTCCAGTTGAGGTTGCCGAAGGACCAGGGCCTCTTCTTCCGGGGAGAGTTTATGGCCTGTCAGTTCGTACTCCTGCCGGGCGATATTCTGCTGACCCTGTTCCAGCTTCAATTCAGACAATGCCTGAGCGACAGCGGCTTCCTGTTCCCGAACAAGAATCTCATATTCATCCTGATCCAGAGTCACAAGCAGCTCACCTTTCTTGACACGGGAGCCTGGCATCAGGCCATCAAGGATACTGTCTATCCTGCCACTGACCTCTGGATAAAGAGTGACAAACTGACTTGGGATAACGGTGCCCAGACCCCTGAGACGAATGTTGACGGTTTGCTGCTCAACCGTAACTGTCTCGACCATTTGGGATTTTTTCCCGGGTTCGGCACGACTGGCTTTGGGAGAGGTCGTCATCAGCAGCCATGCTGTAATAATCGAGATGGCAAGGATCAATAGGGGGGCAGCAGGCTTTCTCAGGTGTTGGGTGGTTGGATTCATTTTCATATCAGTTTATGGGCTGAGCCTTGTCTTGTTCAGTGCCTGTCATGCTTTTATTCCGGACGAGCTCTTCTGCATTCAGATCACCCGCCAGAGCCCGGTGAAGTTGAATTCGCTCGGCCAGAAGATTGCCCTTGCTGATCAGTTTCTGCTGTTCCAGATCCAGTCTGCTGTTTTGTGCGGTTAACACTTCAAGGAAAGTGCTGTCACCATTCTGATACCGGGTCAGTTTGAACTGTTCTGTCTTGATAGCTAACGACAATTGTTTATCGATACTTTGTAGTTGCTGTTGCTCAGACTGTTCACGGGTCAATGCTGTTTCCACTTCCGTAAAGGCTTCGAGAATCGTTTGGGAATAAGTATTCAGGGATTCGCTCAAAGCCGCTTGCTGACGTTCGACTTCAGCTTTGCGCAGTCCACCATCAAAAAGGGGCGCGATCAGCCCCGCCGCCAGATGGCCTGCCCAGTCATTCACCAGAGAAGAGAAGTTTGAGCTGGTGGATAACAGTGAGGCCGTGAGATTGATCTGAGGCAGCCGGTCAGCCTCGGCCACAATCAATTGCTGATTTTGACGCTCGACATAAAACCAGGCCTGCCTGAGATCCGGACGACGACTCAATAAGTCAGCCGGTAAGCCTGTTGAGGGTAAAGGTTTCAGTTCCGGCGTTTTCGGGATATCGATTGAATGCAGTTCGATGGCTCCGGTCAACAGAGCCAACTGTTGGGAAGTCAGTTGCTGTTGACGCCTGGCAGCTAGTCTTTTGGCATTAAGATTTTCCAGAAGCTGTTGCTGTTGCAGCAGATCTTCTGCCTGCGTCTGACCGTATCGGAATCGCAGTTCAATCACGGACAGCTGACGGTTCAGGTTTTCAATCTGCTGATCATAGAGTTTGATCAGGGATTGTTGGGTGACCAGCTCGTACCATTGACGGGCTATCTCAGACGACAATGTTATAGTTGCAATGTTGAGTGCTTCGCGGCTGGCGAGAAGCTCGAACGTTGCAGAGGCTTCACTGGCGGCAAGGCGTGACCAGAGATCTACTTCATAGCTGGCCATCAATCCGATCTGAAATTGCTCAACATTACCGGAAGACTGCTTGGTGTGGCGGCCTTCGAAGGTTCCATCAATAGTGGGCACCGAAGTTGCTCCGGACTGTCTGGCAACGGCTTCAGCCTGACGAAGTCTGTCTGTTGCTGCTTTCAGACTGAAATTATTGGTCAATGCTGTTTCAATAAGGCTATTGAGCCGGGGGTCGTCAAAGCTTTGCCACCAGAGGCTGGTCTGAGCTTCATTGCCTGACTGAGAAAAGGTCGTTGGCAGAGAAGTTTTTGGTGGCGATAAGGTGCTGTGTGTAGCACAACCCGACATCAGGAGAAGCAAGGTTCCTAATGCCAGACAACGTGGGTATTTCATGGCTGAAAAATGATTGACTTTGATCAGCCATTATCCTGAAACCGTGATTTCAGATCAAAGATAATTACTAAACGACCAGATAGCCTATCGATTTATCCACAATCTTGCCAGCATTCCGGCCTTGGTGGTGAAGCCCGTTGTGATGGACTTTATTTCACCTTTTCTGATGATGAAAATGGCAGGCGTCACGCTGACGTTCCAGGCTCTGCTGGTAGAGCCCTGAGGGTCATTAATGACGGGAAAGTGTAAATCTTTGGCATTGAGGTATCGGGCCACTCTCTCATTGTCGCCTGAGACCATGGCCACGGTAACGACCTGATGATCTTCTGATAAATCACTGACCGCAGGGCTGACCCAGTGACAGACCCGGCACCAGCTGGCCCAGAAATAAAGCAGGACCGGTTTCTCTTCAGACAGTTTATAGAGGTCGATTTCTGCTCCGTTAACAGGCATTGCGCGCAGTTCCGGAGCCGCCCCCGAAGGCATGTCTCTTTGCAGATAGACGTTGTATGCCGTCATAACTACAGCTGCGATTAGCAGGGTGAAGACAGCTTCCCGAATGAATTTGCCAAGACGTATGCTCATTGAAATCCTTTGTTTTGTGTTAAGTCAGTGCTTTCTGGATCAGGCTCAGTGCTTCGGCAGGCAGATCCATTGCCAGCGCCTGCTGGTGAGCCTGTTCTGACATTTTGGCCCAGGTCTTCTGGACGATTCGAACCACTTTATCTTCCGGATGCTGTCTGGCAAAGTTCAGGAAATCGGTTTCGATAAACACCAGACAGGCACAGTCTTCCAGTGTCTGGGCTTCAGCATTGCGCTTGATGCCCAGTTTGCGAATGATACTTTCGGTCTGCTGGCAGCTCTCTTGACTGTAACCATTTTCCTGCATGACCTTGACTGCTTTTCGGGCGTGCAGTTTGCCCAGTTCTGTCCGCCATTTAAGGTAGCCAGGCCGATCCATCGGGAATTCTGAACGTGGAATTTCCCAACGGCAAAGATGCTGGCTGCGAACGGCAATCTGCAGTTCTTCGGAGGCATCCGGACATAACTTATCGAGCCATGCGGACATATTCTCTGCATAGATCAGTTCTTTGGCTTTGCCTTCGATGGTTTCAGGGTCTTGTTCATGCAGCTTGTCTATCGCTGCCAGAGTCTGTTGAATACGGCTCATAGGCTTTTTGTGATTTTGTGGGTGGGCGTTGATAGTGGAAGATAAACTTCACTGTGATCGGAAGAATCGTACGATGAGTTCCGAAGCACAGGTCAGTTAATCTGTGTTCCGGAATCTATCATATTCAGGCGGCTTTTTCTGTTTCAGGCAGCTCGGTGAGAGTGCCGTATTGTTGCCGGGCATAAATCAGAGGCGATGAGCCGCGGTTCAGGCGAACCTCGCGAACATGGCCAATACAGATAGAGTGTGTGCCTGATGTGTTGATTTCCTCCAGTTCGCAGACGACACTGGCCAAAGCGTCGTCCAGCATAGGTGCTCCGGATTGAGAGCTTGTCCAGTTACCTGCTTCCAGAAATCGTTGCTCGCCTCTGGCACCGGTGCTGCCGGCAAAAACATCAGACACACTCTGCTGGTCTGTGCTCAGGACATTGATACAGAAGTAACCGCTGGCTCTGATTTCTGCCAGTGCCTGTACGTCTTTATGGATGCAAACCAGCATGGAAACGGGTTCCATGGACAAAGAGCATACGGCTGTGGCGGTAAGACCGTTTCTTGATCCGTCATGTTGAGAAGTAATGACGTTGACGGACGCTGCCAGTTCCTGCATGGCCTGTTTAAAGTCCGAAACCAGAGACTGATCACTCATAAAACTGCACTCGTGCTTGGAAGGGAATTGAAAATAGGTTTTTACGTCAAATTGGGTACTATGATACCAATCAAACAGTAGGGCCGATAGAGAGACCAAGACCTGCTGATATTCAACAGGTCCGGGAGGTCGTCAACTCAGGAAAAGGTCATTCGCTGCGAAAAAAGTCGTTGAGTTTGGTCGCCAGCATCATATTGCCTTCAGTGCGAACCTTGCCAGCCATGAAGGCCTGCATGCCGTCCAGTTCACCGGTCATGATACCGACAAAAGATTCACTGTCGGTGATTAAGGTGACATTGGAGTCATCACTGGTACCCTTGACCACACGACAAGTGCCGTTATCAATGGCGACGTGATAGGTATCTCCGTCCGTGATATCAAACTGAAAAATCAGTTGTTGCCCTACTGCTGCATCGGCAACAAAACGTCTGGGCATCTCATCAAAGATTTCTTGCACCGTGGCCATTGTTATAACTCCGTGAGTATTATTCCTGTATACCCTGAGGCTCTTAGGTGGGTCAGGTTTTTATGTGTTGTAAGATATTCGCAGATCATATCTGATTTTTATATAAAGCTCTCTTGGATATTGCTTTGATTTACAAAAAACAACTCATGGTGAAGGTTTTTCATAACCCGTCGACAGGGCTATGATTCAGTCTGTCCGGCGGGCTTCTGTATAATAGTTGTTATGTGAATCAGGTACTGGCGCTGTTTGGCCGTTGTGCGACAATTGTTCGCTAAAATCTTTTGTTGCTATGGCATACGTGCCTCGGGAGGTCTTATGGTTTCTGAAATCTTCAATCCGGAACATTGGCAGGAAGTAGATGGGTTTGAATTCGAAGACATCACTTATCACCGGGCCAGACATCAGGGAACCGTGAGAATTGCCTTTAACCGACCCGAGTGTCGCAATGCTTTTCGGCCCAAAACGGTGGATGAACTGTTCCGGGCGCTTGAGCATGCGAGAATCTCCAGCGATATAGGCGTTGTGATTCTGACAGGCAACGGTCCGTCACCGAAAGATCGGGGTTGGGCTTTCTGTTCCGGAGGAGACCAGCGTATTCGTGGCAAAGACGGTTACAAGTATGAGGGCTTGCCCCGGGATGAGGTCGATCCGGCTCGTCTGGGACGTTTGCATATTCTCGAGGTTCAGCGACTGATCCGGTTTATGCCCCGTTTGGGCAGTTCCATCC
>NZ_JAHHPQ010000450.1:0-5420 GCF_024606245.1 Endozoicomonas sp. SESOKO2 | reverse complement strand
GTCATTCTCCCATGCAGAAAGTATTCCTTACTCTTACACTCTGGGTGCCCTCTACGAATCCCGCGCCGAGCACTTTTTACGGTAATAAAAGTACTCAGTTCTGAGGTAGTAGTATGACACACGCTTGCCCCAATGCATTGCGCCTTGCCGTGGCCGTTGCCATCAGTTCTTCCATCCTTGGTACACAGGCACTGACCGAACGCAGGCTACAGACAAAATCTATCGATATTCAGGGCAATGGACACGCGGAGTTTACCCACAGTGAGGTCATAGTTAAGCCAACTTTAGGTCACAACCAGCAACCAATACCCAAATCCATTACCACCACCTACCCCGATCAGACTCAAACCAGAGCTGGCTATGAGATTCCTTCTGAAGGCTTCACAAATGTTCTTTCTGGCATCAGTGGTGGTGTTTCCAGTATTGATCTGTTTGAAACGGACAAAGATGGCGTTGCTCAGAAATACACCAAAGTCCTGAAGGCAGGTAATGAGGGGATCTTCAAGATTACCCATAATCTTGCCGAAGAAGTACTGGTCATTGAAGTCAGAAACGGAATGACCAGTCAGGATTCAATTAAGGCTGTTCGAAGTCAATCGGGTGACATCCAACCACTGGAACCGACAACGAAAATCGCCAGCCCCAATCATTTGGTCGGGGTGCTGAAAGGAGCCAATGAAAGAGCAGGTAGCCTTGGCGAAGTTGATCACTATGTTGCCCTTGCCACCATCGAAGTTGACAAAATTGAAGTGAACAGTCGCACCTTTATGCGCCTTGTCGCTGCAGACGATGAGCCTCCTGATTTGCAGAGTCTGGATCAAGCACTCTTTGTTAATGATGAGCCACTTTTGGCAGCAGCGACCTCTGCCTATACCCAGGTTCATACTCTGAGAGAGGGTTTACAACAGAAAGCTCTGGACGATCTTTTGTACTACCATAAACCCGTCGGCTATGTTGTAAACGTTGGGGATGAGTGGCGGGCTTGCCCTGTGCCTGAAGGTTATCCAAAGCTGGAAGTGACTGAAGCTCCGGGAGAGATTATTGTTTTCCATGGTCAGAAGCAGAATCCGACAGATGTCGCTTTTGTGGAAAAAATCTTTGACGTCTGGAAAAGGGTTGATGCTAATACCCCCGCTCCTGGAGTATCAACACAAGTTAAAAAAGACAAGATCAAAAGCTACCAATACGTCATTCGAAGCAGGCAGATGGAACTGCTCGAGGGGTTAGCTGCGCGGCACGATGTTGGTGTTTTCGAAGATCATGATGCGGCGCTTATGCTGGCATACTATGAAATTCTCCAGCAGGCATTGACCGCTGCTACTCCTGATCATGCAGATGAATTTTATTTCTCAGTAGAACACGTCAAATTCGCCTCGTCTTTCATTACGCCACCCTCGATACATAATCAACTTGCAAAACACTTCAGCTTCAAACCCGCACTTAGAGATTTTCTGACTAACCCGCATTTTGTTCGGAATTTTCTCAATATTTTACCCTTTGCCGCCGAATTACAGACCGATAATTTTTACAACGCGAAACCGTTTGCAGACAAAATCATGGCCGACATGGCCAGAGAGATGATTGAGAATCAAATCAAGCTGGAAGAGCAGCGGGCAGCAGAAGGCGAACTCATCAAGCTTAGAAACCAGTTAAGGATCACAACGGAGAAAGTTACTGCCAGTGAAATGCTAACAAAGGAAACACTCCTGCTCTATCGGCAATCTGAGGATGCGCGAGCACGGCTTTCTGTCTATGTGGAAGAGCTGGTGAAAGAAGTTAACATACTGGATGTTCAACAAAAAAGCCTGCGCAACGAAATACTTTCAATGAGAGCTCCAGACGACGAATTTCATAAAGATCAGCTTCAGAAAAACCAGGCACTGGAAGAACGCATCGCACAGTTTGAAGAACGCATCGCACATTTAGAAGAACGCATCGCACAATTTGAAGTAATGCGACACAACAGATTCCATCGTCTTGCAGATTTGAAACCGAAAGTGGATGACATTACAACACCAGACCTCCAGGAAGCCATGCCTAAAGTCCTCAAGACGCTGAGTGCCGTAGAAAAAGCTCTGGAGATTCATTACCTTGATGAAAACGACGATCTGTATCTCCGTCGTCAGGGCATTGCTGAAGACATGCAGGAATACATCAGAGACGCCAGACAGCGGGCAGAGGAAGAGGCCCGGTACATACTGGAAGTCGTAGCAGAAATGCTCAACATCAACGTCAGTGAAGAGGATGACAAAACATCAAAACTCACCAGGATTTTCAGCGTACTTAACAGCTATGATCTCTCAGATAAAATACTGGGTGAAACGCTGGATGAGATTGATAGCATCCTCTGGAGATATGAAAGCAAAATTCTGCACGCGAAGGATTTCCAGCTGCTCACCCTTCTTGCGCACCTTCACTATAAACTCCAGGACCCTGGCCCGAACACGCAAGCCAGAGACCAACAGACTGATCTGCTGGAAGCCATAGAAAAAATACTCAACATAAAATTCAATAAAGAGGACGACAATGCAGTAAAACTTGCCCGGGTTCATACAATACTTGACGGCGATGATGTCTCAGGACACTTGCTGGATCAGATAGATCAAACCCTCCGGAAAGAAGACGGCGCAGCTCTGAACGAGAGGGATCTCAAACTCAACAAGCTTCGTGCGATTCTTCACTATAAAGTCAAAGATTCGTGCCTGGACATGCAAGTCAAAAAACAACAGGCAAGTCTGCTTGGAGCTTTAGAGAGAGAGCTGAACATCTACCCTCATAGAAACGCTGCTGCTGAAGGAAGAGGCAAGGCTACCACTGTCAAACTGGCCAAAGTTCTGAATGTGGCATTTGAGCAGGATGACGACCTGGCTGAACAAAAGGGTGCCCTGAGCACTAAAATTCAGGAATTATTCGAAAAATCAGACGCACTCTATGATGACGAAGCTGCCCGAAGAGTCTGGAACAATGAAATGGCTCATCAACTCAACATTGAGGACTACAAAGAGGATGCCACTATTGAAGACCAGAACAGTCTGGTTGAAAAAAAACTCCAACAGTTGAATAAAGAAGTTTTCAATGCGGGTCAGCCTGACGTTAATGAGCGCCTTACTGCCATTGAGAAAGAGCTTGACAGGCAAATAGCCCGACTGGGCCCCAAGCCCCGATACGTTCTTGATCGTGAGGTGGCCACTGCCAGACGAGCATTGGAAGAAGCTGAAAGTAATCTGAGAGATGTTCATCGCGAACTGAAGACGCTGCGTGGCAAGCACATTGTATTTGCCGGGAAACTTTCTGACCTGGACTATATCCCCGATAAAGACGATGTAGCTCTCAATCAGCTAATGAAAAAACTTCAGACCGACCTGGGTCTGACTGCAGGTGACGAACAAACATCTGAAGAGCGAGTAGAAGACATCAGACATTTCCTGCAGGAATACAGTGCAGAAAAACGAGATGAGATCACTGAGAAACTGAGAGCCAAACATGATCTGAATCTCCTGATCAAAGAAGGTGACCTCAGTACACTGCAAAATACTGATTACATTTTCTCCGTTACAGCCCATAAAAATAATCATGATCCGGACGAAACCGGTATCCTCGAGGAAGCATTGAATGAACTGCCTTTAGCCAAAAAAAACTACGCTCAGGTCACGAAATTCCTGCGCGATCGTGACAGAAAATGTATGGACTTGACCAGTAGATGGTTTGAAAAGAGGGATGCACAGGAGAATCTGGATCGTAAAAAACAGGAGAATATCGATTTTGGAGATTCCGATGAGAAGGCTAAATCCGTACATAAGAACGAAATGGCTAAGCTGGATTGGATCCTGAAGCAGAAAAATGAAGCTATATCAAAAGCAGAAGACGATCTTGCAGATTATGATGAAGCGTTTCTTGATGCCACTGAAGAAGCCGTGGATCTTAAACCAGATACTTCTGACACCTTTGGACAACGGATGGATGCCCTGAGAAACAAACAGTTAGAACTGGGCGGAAAAGATGGTAATGGTGGCAAGATCCGGCAACTGATGAAACAGGCCCGTCTGGAAGAGGAGATTGAAATCAGGAAAGCAGACATCAGGAGAAGGAAGGAAGTCCTGAATGCCGCAGAGACAGCTGTCGAAAGTGATCGTGGCCCCTTCCAGTACACACTGAAACAGGCAAAAATTCGAGCCGCTATGGACGCCTTCATGCAGCAGCACTCACTCAAACAACAAGCTCTGGAAGCTGCAATAGGTCTGGCAGAATTAGCAGCAGAAAGCGGTAAGACAACACCGTTCCTTAAGACACCATTCCTTACAACTTGCGATTTTGACGATGAATTTGCACCGATTCGCTTGCAGGCAATGGTCGGAGACAAGCTGACGTTTAAACAGGCCAGTCGGATTGTGGAAGTTTTCAAGAGCCTGAAGGCAACGTTCCCGGAATACCCCTCCGAGCCTGAAGAGGAGCAACCTCGTAATGCCCTGGAAGAAGTCCGGATTCTAACGTACAGGGCCAGGAATGAGTTGAAAACCGGGGCTCAACAATACGACAACGAAATTTATGGCATGGGCAAAAGAGCCATCCACTTCGTCGAGCATGAACCAGAGAACCTGAAAAGTTTCTCTGAATACTTCGCTACCCATTCTGCCAGTGGTGACAGAATCATAGCTCTTGTGCGTGACGGTCTGATCAGCAAGATTGAACTTGAAAGCTACATGAAGGCCGTCAGAGGTGTCGACGGTTATCAGACAGTGGACGAATTTGAACACTTCCTTGGCTACAAGCACGGCATCAATCTGCCTGACTTCAGGAAAGTTGTCCAGATGCTGTCCGACAAGGGTGCTGAGGAATTCATGCAAAGTGCCTTTGCCCCTACCATAACCGCCACTGGGCCGACAGGTATGAAAGAGTCTGTTGCCGGCATGAAAGAGTACGCCGCTGCGGTCATCGCCAACTACGTGCTTGACGATATTGCCTTTGAAAACGGCCACAGGACGGCAGCATTCCTGGCCAATGTTCAGGACACCCTGACACCTTACGCCAGTGCTGTTGGCGTGTCCGAATCAGACCTGATCCATGCTATCCATGACACATTGATGCAGGCTCATGCCGCAGCGGTTAAGCACCAGTTCAATGATTACTGGGTCAAACCTTCAGCTTCTCTGGTACAGGCGGTCACCTGGTACTACTCCAACTACAGACCTCTACTGGTGACCCATTCCGTCCTGGAGGCAGCCAGACTGTCTCTCTCAAACATGGCGTTCCTCTATCTTCTGGATCTGACCAACCGGGGCGATTACACACACAGGATGCTCTCACCTTTCCGGCGCTGGCTGGAACGCTTTGGTATTGACCTTGACCGAACCGGCCAATATGCCTGCCACAGTGGCATTGAAAAAATCTCTGAAGCAGGCGGGCTGGCCATGCCATTGGGC
>NZ_JAHHPQ010000449.1:0-1783 GCF_024606245.1 Endozoicomonas sp. SESOKO2 | reverse complement strand
GCGTTGAAACCATGCTTGCCGGTTTAAGTCAGCAGCTACAAAAGAATCTGAGAACCCATTTACTCTTCGATGCCAACCAACAATTTAGCCCCCGCTGGTTTGTGCGCAGCAAGCATGAGGCTGTCAACCCCACACAACCAGGCTCGATCATCAAAGATATGATTGCTCAAAGAGAAGCGCTACCGGACGCACAAAAATTCAAAGATGGCAGCATCACTGACCCCTTCGGTCTGGCCTGGGCCATCATTGCCGGTGCGGTACCTCATGAAAATTATCCGGATGTCGCCGATCTGTTTGAGGAGTTCTACAATAATGACGGTCAGTTATTCATCCCCATGGGCAACAGCGGTCCGAATGAGCACTTAATGAGAGCAAATAATGGCTACACATTCTGGCCCGATAAAATACTGCGCTGCGGCATTGCCCTTATGGGTATGTACAAAACCATCGATGATGTACGCTACCTTCATCTGGCGCAGAAGATACATGACAAAGTGTCAAGGCTTGAGAATTTCAATGAGTATTACCTGAAGGACCCGGCCACAGGATTGTTCGTGCCTTCCGGCGCTGAAAACCAGGGATGGCATGTGTTCACTTACTATCAGCTATCAGATATGCTCAAAAACAGTTTTATTGAAAAATGAGCGAGTAAGGAAAACACCCTAAACTCTGGAGACCGGCAGAGCCCGGAGTGTGGCGGCAGATTTTCAGTGCTTGTCACACTGAGCCCAAACTGACCAGGGAGTGATTGTCCTTACCCTACCTTATCTCATGTCCCGAGACATCGAATACACGTTAAAAAGCTCTGTTCCCCTTTGACTTAGATCATGCCGACCCGCCCCTTCCATCAGGATCTGCTGCTCCTCCGTGGATCTCTGGGGCATAGCAGTTAGGCAGAGCCAGTCGCACCTTGCAACGGAGCAGGGAGGGTGCTTTCAGGCCTGATTCCTGGGATTTTCACGGTAAACCTGGCATTTGTAAAACACTCGACGTTTTGAGTTACACTGTTTTGGCGCGCCTTTCCGAATATTACCTATTACTTATTGATTTATACTTATTTATGACTTTTTATTATATATAGAGTCTGGCCTGTGTCGGCAGATCTGTTGAATACTGAAAGCCGTGTCAGTAAAAGCAGCCAGCCCGTTTGCAAGTACTAACACTGAGAAAAACTCACAAGTTATACACAATTTTTCCACTAAACTGCCAACTTGAACTTCTGCCAATAGCGCATTATCTTGTGTATATATGAGTTCGTCACACAATATCTTGTGTTGGTTAGTCGGATAGTTAACCAAATAGTTAGATGATCTGGTTCGATAGTGTGGCGAACCCGAAGACAGTCTGTGAAGTCGCTAACGAAAGGGATTTGTGGCGCAAGTAGTGCAGTATCAGGGAAGAAAAGCTGACAGGTCACTCAGGACGGTGTCTGGTCCCTGAACACACCTCTTCGAGACAGTTTTACTGCGGGTTAATGACCTGCTGATTTTTCTCGGCTCGACCCTCTGCGACACATCGCCTGTACCCAAGACAGGAGCTGGCATTTAGTAGTAGCCGAAACATAAAAATACAATATCTTGAGTTTTATTTATCTACTGGTAAGGGCTTTTAATGAACAAAGATATCCTGGTCACCAAGCGCGACGGAGACAAGGAGCAGCTGGATCTGGAGAAGATCCACAAGGTCATCACCTGGGCTGCTGAAGGACTGAACAACGTTTCCGTTTCCGAAGTTGAACTCAAATCACAAATTCAGTTCTACGATGGCATACAGACCACTGATA